>CANGQU010000144.1 GCA_947456345.1 Alphaproteobacteria bacterium
CAATTGAGTTCAATTCGTTATGGCCGCGTTCATGGAATACAACTTCCGCAAGCCGATCCAGACAGTCTTGGTAGCTGCCAAAAAAATGTTTGCTAACCCGCATCTTCAGTTCGGCTTGATTGGGTCTGGTTGAATTCAGAGCTAAGAACTTTTTGATATAGTTAAGATACGCGGGCGGCGATAATGCATGCAATCTATCCAGTGCTTCATCCAAGCCGTATTTCAGTTTTGGCATATCTTGGGACTTAATGCGCCTTGGATGCTCCACAACCAAATTAGAAAAACGTTGTAGCGTGATTAAGATTGTATCCAGCCTTTGGTTTCGCGCTGTGAAATCTTGGGCTGTAAACGCAGAATCCTCGTCTTGTGATTTAGACGCAGTCGAAGGCATTTCTGCCCAACCTCTAAGGCGGACCAAGGTCGCGTGATTTTTACTCATTTTCTGTACCCTCAATGGCTATGATAGCAAACTCATTTTGCCAAATCACTTCCTTTTTTAACTGTCTTTAATTATATCTGTGCAGATGCAACACGAAAAAATCCTCATTCTCGACTTTGGCTCGCAAGTAACCCAGCTGATCGCCCGCCGCGTGCGGGAGGCGGGGGTTTATGCCGAAATCCTGCCCTTTAACACCGATGCTGGGAAAATAAGGGATTACGCGCCCAAGGCCGTAATCCTATCCGGCGGTCCGGCGGGGGTATACGAGCAAAACGCCCCATCCGCGCCGCAGGCCGTATTTGACCTGAATGTGCCGGTTTTGGGCATTTGCTATGGCGAGCAAACCATTTGCCACCAACTGGGCGGCAAGGTGGAGCCTGGCGCGCAGCACACCCGCGAATTTGGCCGGGCGCAGTTGAAAATTGTCGATGATTGCGCGTTATTCGATGGCGTCTGGCAAAAGGGTCGGGATTACCAGGTATGGATGAGCCACGGTGATGAAATCACGGCGATCCCAGCAGGTTTTAAACCCGTGGGCACATCCCATGGCGCGCCCTTTGCCGCGATTGCGAATGAAAACAAAAAAATCTATGGCGTGCAATTCCATCCCGAAGTGGCGCACACCCCCGATGGTGGTAAATTGCTGCAAAACTTTGTGAAAAAAATCGCCGGTTGCCGGGGCGATTGGACGATGGCGTCGTTCCGCGCCGAAGAAATCGCCCGCATCCGCGCCAAGGTTGGCAAATCGCGCGTGATTTGCGGTCTGTCGGGTGGGGTGGATTCATCCGTCGCCGCCGTATTGCTGCACGAGGCGATTGGCGATCAACTAACCTGTATTTATGTTGATACGGGCTTGATGCGCGCGGGCGAATCCGACCAAGTCGTTACCATGTTCCGCCATCAGTATAAAATTCCGTTGGTGCATGTGGATGCGGGCGCGCAGTTTTTGACAGCGCTGGCTGGCATCAGCGATCCCGAGCAAAAACGCAAAACCATCGGCAAATTGTTTATCGACGTCTTCGATGCCGAAGCGAAAAAAATCGGCCAGGTCGATTTTCTGGCGCAGGGCACGTTATATCCCGATGTGATTGAATCGGTCTCGTTCCATGGCGGACCCAGCGTGACCATCAAATCGCATCACAATGTCGGCGGTTTGCCGGAACGCATGAATTTGAGATTGGTCGAACCGTTGCGCGAATTGTTCAAGGACGAAGTGCGCGCACTGGGCCGTGAATTGGGCTTGCCCGCTGCGTTCGTGGAACGGCATCCATTCCCAGGTCCAGGCTTGGCGATTCGCATTCCGGGCGAGATCACGCCGGATAAATTACACATCCTGCGTCAGGCGGATACGATTTATTTGGACGAAATCCGCAAAGCCGGATTGTACAACGAAATTTGGCAGGCCTTTGCGGTGCTGCTGCCCGTGAAAACCGTTGGCGTGATGGGCGATGGCCGCACGTATGATTATGTTTGCGCCATTCGCGCCGTGACCAGCACCGATGGCATGACGGCGGATGTGTATCCGTTCACTCATGAATTTTTGTGCCGCGTCTCGACCCGCATTTGTAACGAGGTCAAGGGCATCAACCGCGTGGTCTACGATTACACGTCCAAACCCCCCGGCACGATTGAGTGGGAGTAGGTTAGTCGAGAGTTGTGGGGTTTGAGTCGTTAGTTTACAGCGACTTTAGAAACAAAATAATCTCGGCCAGGCTGTGGGCCTGTTTGATGCGGCGCTTTTGGCTGATTAAAACATATTTGCCTTTGGCCCTATGCGCGCGGTCGCATTTGGCGATCACATACAGCGGGTGGTCGAGGGGATCGGCATGCACCGCATACGCGATCATGCCATAACGCTGATCCAAACTGGAATGCCGCCATTCGCCACGCAGCGATTTTTCAGCATATAGACCCAATAATTGGTTTAATTCCTGGCGGGTGAAAAACGCGGCGCGGTTTTAGCGGCGATAGGCCCCAAAATTCACGACGTTATGGCTCGTTGCCCGTTTCACATTCATCCCCTAATCTTACCTAGATCTAATTCCAGTTTGGGGCAAATTCCTATGGATTTAGTTAAAATTTGAGGCAAATCCAAAATCAGTATTCAAAATCGTTGCTGCATTGCACGGAATTGAAATTTACTTGCGCAAGATAGTAATCGCCAGCTGGCCTAAGGTGGGGCTAGAAGCTTGATTCCACGCCACAAAAACGCTACAAGCGCATAAGCAATTTTATAACCGCAAGGACGTGCCCATGGCGATTGAAACCCCGCTCTGCAATTTTGGCGAAAAGCCCCATGCTTTTACCCTGCCAGGGGTGGATGGCAAAACCTATGGTTTGGCCGATGCACAGGGGGAAAAGGGCACTTTGATTATGTTCATTTGCAATCACTGCCCGTATGTCAAGGCGGTGATCGGGCGCATTGTCGCCGATGTTGCGGAATTGAAAAAACTGGGTTTTGGTGTGATTGCGATCAATTCCAATGATCCCATCACCTATCCCGAAGACAGTTTCGACAACATGAAAATTTTTGCCGAACAGCATAATTTCAACTTCCCCTATTTGTTCGACGCAACCCAACAAGTGGCGCAGCAATATGGCGCCGTGTGCACCCCCGATTTCTTTGGCTACAACGCCATGGGTGAATTGCAATATCGCGGCCGTTTGGATGCATCGCGCAAGGAAGCAGCGCCAAATGCCCGCCGCGACTTGCTGGAAGCATTCCGCCATATAGCGGCCACAGGCCAAGGGCCACGGGAACAATTTGCCAGCATGGGTTGCGGCATCAAATGGCGCGCACAAGCCGCTTAATCAACCAAGGAAGCATAACATGGATATTTTAGACGAAATCAAAGAAGATCTGCGCAGCGAGCAGGCCAAAAATTTTTGGAAGAATAACGGTCGGCATATTCTGGCCGCCGTCGCTATTTTGGTGCTGGGCACTGGTCTGTGGTCGGGATTGCAGCAATATAATCAACACCGCGCGGCGATTGATTCCGAAAAATTTTCGGCCGCGGTGCAATTGGCGGACGACCAAAAGCGCGATCAAGCTTTGGCCGAGTTGGCCAAAATTTCCAACGATGCGGGCGCGGGCTACAAAACCTTGGCGCTTTTTTCCGAAGCCAATTTGCAAATCAAGGCTGGCGATAACAAGGCTGCTGCCGCGACGTTTGACCGCTTGGCGGATAACCGCGCCATCGATCCGATGTACCGGGAATTGGCGGTCATTTACGCCGTCAACCTGCAAATGGATTTGCCAAATCC
>CANGQU010000145.1 GCA_947456345.1 Alphaproteobacteria bacterium
ATCGAGTGCGGGAACATCGATATCATTTTCCGCATGGTGATGGTGATGGCCGTGGGCGCAGCCTGGGCCGTGCACATGGCCTTGTTGGCCGCGCGCCATGGCGAAATAGGTGGCTAAGCTGACATTGCCGCCCTTGTGCCCATAAATTTTCGGCACAGCACTCGTCATGGCGATGGTATCCAGGGTCTGGTCATAATAGGAAAAATCGTTGCACGGAATATGATCGATCTTGGCATCACGCTGCAATTGCCAATGGCGGGCGCGCAATTCCTTGGCAACAGCGTGCAATTCGGCTTCGGTCGAATCGCCGTGCCAGAATGATTCCAGGGCGTTTTTCAATTCGCGTTTAAAACCGATGCGGGGGAAACCCAAATTTGCTGCTAAGACCATGACATACTCGCTTTCTGTGGCTTATGGGATCAATCTAACAACTCAAATCCTTAACAAGTATTTAATTCCGTAAACTCGGCGCTATTTTATGGCCGATGTGGCGGGTATGGGGGCCTCGATCTCCTTGGCTTTGGGCCGCAAGCCCAATAAATGACACACCGCATAGACCAAATCTGCCCGGTTCAGCGTATAAAAATGGAAATGCCGCACGCCCATCCCGGCCAAGACCTGGCATTGTTCGGCGGCGGTGACGGCGGCGATTAATTTGCGCACCTCGGCATCGTCATCGAGGCCGGCAAAGTTTTCCGCGATGCTATCGGGAATACGCGCCCCGCATTGAGCGGCGAATTTTTGCACCTGAGAAAAAGAATTGATCGGCAAAATCCCCGGCACGATTGGCTGGGTAATGCCTATTGCCCGTGCCTGCTCCAAAAACCGCATATACGTGGCAGGTTCGAAAAAGAATTGCGTAATGGCGCGATCCGCACCAGCATCCAGCTTGCGTTTCAACGCTTGCAAATCGGTATTCAAATCCGGCGCGTCGGGATGTTTTTCGGGATAGGCCGCAACCGAAATCTCGAAATTATGCAACCGTTTTAACCCTGCGACCAAATCGGAGGTGTATTGATACCCATCCGCATGCGGCACATACGGACCACCGCCCGGCATGTCGCCACGCAGCGCGATCAAATGGCGGATACCGTCTTGCCATAAAGCATCAGCGACCGTATTCACCTCGCCCTTGCTGGCGGCGACACAGGTCAAATGTGCCGCCATGGGAATGCCGGTCAGATCCTGAATCGCCTTGGCCGTGAATTGGGTTTTCGCGCGCGTGCTCCCGCCCGCGCCATAGGTCACGGTCATAAACCCGGGCTGCAAGCTGGCCAGTTTTTGCGCGGCGGGCCACAGATTCTGCTCCGCCTCGATGGTTTTCGGCGGAAAGAATTCAAACGACACGCGAATGCCCGGTTGGCGGTACAACCCGCCCAGTTCGCGCCAGGCTTGTTTTTTTGCATCGCCCCGTTTGGCAGAGAGTGAGCGAATCGAATCGATAAAACTGATCGCCATGTTGAATCCCCAAGTTTACGCGGCTTTGGGCCGTTTGCGCGGTGAGTTTTTTTGGCTTCGCTGCGCGGTTAGAATAAATATCTTAAGCGGCTTTGCTGGATCGTGGATTATATCCAGATCCGTCACCTGCAGCCCCGCCTCCTCGCACCAGGCTTGGACGGCAGAGGGCTGGAATCCAGGCCAACGGTGTTGAAACCCATCGCGGATTTTTTGCAAATCATGTTCGACGAAATCGACAATCACCAAGCGCCCTAAGGCACGCAACATCCGCGCCGCCTCGGCGATGACTTGGGCCGGGCGTTCGGCGAAATGCAGCACGTGGTGAATCGTGACGGCGTCCACCGATTCGGGCGGCAACGGTAATTGGTACATATCCGCCTGTTGCACCCGGCAATTTTGCAAATCGGCCAAAGTCAGCTTGGCGCGGGCCAAGGACAACATATCGCGCGATAAATCAATCCCCATGGCATGGGTGACCCTGGGGCCGAATAATTCCAGCATGTGCCCCACACCCGTGCCAATATCCAGTAAATCCCGCACGCTATCGACCGGCAGGGCGCGCAAGAGGGCTTGGTCAATTTTGTGTTCATCGGGATAATAACGACGCAGCGCCCGCAATTTTTCGCCGTTCGCCGCCGATAGCGTGCTAGCCAGTTCATAACGGCGCTGTTTCAGGTCTTGCAGCGCTTTGATCTCAAGCTCGGTACCGCCATACAACGGCAATAACGCCTTGGCCAAGGCGGGACCAATACCGACGGTCGGCACCCGGTAAAATGCATACGTGCCTTCCCGCAGCCGCTCCAGCACGTCGGCGGCGCATAAAACCTTGAGGTGGCGGGAAACGCGGGGCTGGCTTTGGCCCAGGATCTGGGTCAAATCGCTGACCGACAACTCCACACGCTGACACAGCGCAAAAATCCTCAGCCTCGTCGGCTCGGCCACCGCGCGCAATGCGGCCAGCAAGGCTTTAGGAGCAAAATCATTGGCAGGGGGCTTGGCCATGGTCTGTTCTACCCTAGTATATAAAGATATGTTTATATATTTAGTTAAGAATACGATTTTTACTGGCTAAAGAGAGGTTTTTGCGCCATGCCTGTCTGCGGCAATTTTACTACATTATTTTCGGGGTAACTTCGTGTTTTCACTGGATAATTGCAAGATTCTTGCTATGTGTGATATGTGGTTAAGAATTTTTAAAATCTTGGAAACGCATACTATAAACATCAATTTTTGCGCCGGAGCCGTTTTAATGAGAAAGTTTGTTCTAATTTTTGGTTTACTGTTTTTGACGGCCTGCGCGTCTGCGACCGATACCAAATCGGTCAATAGCGGTGTCAATGATCCCATGGAGGGGTTGAACCGCGCCATGTTCGAAGCAAATTACTTTTTGGACGGCTTGATTCTAAAGCCGGTAGCGGCGCTATACCGGGATCTGCCACCGCCAGCAGTGCGGGAATCAATGGATAATTTCTTGATTAATTTGGGCGAGCCGTTGAATTTTATCAATCACTCGCTACAAGCAAATGTCAGTGGCGCCGCCAACACGCTATTCCGTTTTGTTGTTAATTCTACAATTGGTTTGCTGGGTGCTTTTGATGTTGCCACCGCTTGGTTTAACACCCCAACGCAACGCGAAGATTTCGGCCAGACCCTGGCCTATTGGGGCGTTGGTGACGGCCCGTATGCGATGCTGCCCATTCTGGGCCCCTCCAATACGCGGGATACGGTTGGCAAAGTTGCCGATTATTTCATGGATCCCTTCCGCTATGTGGTTGATGTTCGGAATCGCGAGGAAGAATTGGCTCGCGCCCGGGGCATAACCGACGGCGTCAGCGGTCGCGCCAGCGTCTTGGCCGTTACGGACGATTTGGAAAAGAATTCGGTCGATTACTACGCCGCGATCCGCAGCCTGTATAAACAACGCCGCGATTTCTTGATCCAAAACAAAGATGCAGACCGCGCCCAAAAAATGCCATCCTCCGCTGATACGGTTAAGAAACAACGGCGCTCGGACGTGCCGGGTGGATTGGAATTGAATTTGTCCGGCGGGCAAATCATGACCGATAAAGAATTGCCGGTGCGGCCAATTGTTTCGGTACAATAAATTTCATTCATAGGGTAAGCAATGCGCGGCGTCTGGTTTTCGTTGGTTCTGTCCTTGGCTGTTGTTTTGGCGGCTCCTGCCGGGGCCGTCGTGCCTAAAGGGGCCAATGCCG
>CANGQU010000146.1 GCA_947456345.1 Alphaproteobacteria bacterium
AGGTGTGCACCGGCCACATCGGCACCTTGACCGCAAACGAAGCGAAAAAAGCCAAGAACAGCCAATATTGCATCCCTACCGGGAAGGAGAATTGGCTAAGCTCTACCATGTTGGCGGTACCCGCCAGCAGGTACATAGCGACCATGGCGACCAACATCAAAACGGAGCCCAATAAGGTATATAAAAAGAATTTGAACGACGCGTAAACCCGCCGTGCCCCGCCCCAGACACCGATGATAATGAACATCGGGATCAAGACGCCCTCAAAGAATACATAGAATAAAAACATGTCCAAGGCGCAGAACATGCCGATCATCAAGGTTTCCAAAACCAGAAACGCCACCATGTATTCGCGCACGCGTTCATGCACTGAATGAAAGCTGGCAATTACGCAAATCAAACTGAGGAAGGCGGATAGCACCACAAAAAATAAGGAGATGCCATCCACACCCATGGTGAAATTCAGGCCTAAATCACTGATCCATGGAATTTGTTGGACAAATTGATAATCTGCCTTGGTGGGATCAAAATTGTTCCATAGCCCAAGCGACAGCAAAAACACTGCGCCTGTGAACCACAAGGCGGTAAAGCGCGCGTTGCGCGCCACCTGATCGGGCGTACCGCGAATCGCCAGGATTAACAGCGCCCCAACCAGCGGCAAAAACGTCAAAACGGATAAAATTGGCAAGCCGAACATGAATTAACCCCACCAAATGCGCAACGTGAAGAATAATAAAAACGCTACAAGGCCAATCAACATAACAAACGCATATTGGTAAACAAAACCGGTCTGCAATCGCGATAACACACCTGCGACGCGGCGCGATGCATGGGCCAAACCATTCGGCCCCAGACCGTCGATGATTTTGCCGTCACCCTGGATCCATAGAAAGCGGCCCAAGCGAAGCGCGGGCTTTACCAAAAGGCGGTCATAGACTTCATCGAAATACCATTTGTTTAACAAAAACTGGTAAGTCCGGGGCAACGCTTTTGCCAGCCGCCCAGGTAAAGCGGGGGCCATCATGTAAAACACATACGCCAAACCTATACCCGACAAGGCCGCAATCAACGGCGTGAACTTGACCCAGGCTGGAACTTGGTGGGCCGCTTCAATCACATTGTTGCCAGGTGCAGAGAACAAGGCCGCGCTCCAAAATTCGGCATAGTGGTGACCAACAAAACTGTCTTTGAGGACATAGCCCGCGAACACCGCACCCAACCCCAACACGCCAAGCGGGATCAGCATCACCCAAGGCGATTCATGGGCGTGGTCCAGCGCCTCGGCATCGCCACGATACGGACCATGAAAAGTTAGCAACAGCAACCGCCAGGAATAAAACGCGGTACAAAATGCCGCGGCCACGCCCAACCAATAGGCATATTGTCCAACCGCAGTCTGCGCGGCCCAAGCGGTTTCAAGCACCATGTCTTTGGAAAAGAAGCCGGCAAAAGGCGGAATGCCCGCCAGCGCCAAAGAGCCTAGCCACATCAACACATAGGTTACTGGAATCACGCGCCACAAAGCGCCAAAACGGCGCAGATCTTGCTGCCCACTCATCGCATGAATCACCGACCCCGCGCCCAAAAACAACAGCGCCTTGAAAAACGCGTGGGTCGTTAAATGGAACATACCCGCCGCATACGCGCCGACACCGCAAGCGAAAAACATATAGCCAAGTTGGCTGCAAGTGGAATAAGCGATCACCCGTTTGATATCGTTCTGTACCAAGCCCACCGTGGCCGCAAAAAAAGCTGTCGATGCGCCCACAACCGTAATAAACGCCAAAGCCATCGGCGCGTACTCCAACAATGGCGACATGCGGCAAACCAAAAACACCCCGGCCGTAACCATTGTCGCAGCGTGGATCAAGGCGGATACCGGGGTTGGGCCTTCCATCGCATCAGGCAGCCAGGTGTGTAAAAATAATTGCGCCGATTTACCCATGGCACCAATGAACAGCAAAAAGCCGATCAGGGTCAAAGCATGCACTTGGAACCCAAGCAAATTCCAATATACGCCGCTGACCGATCCGGCATTGGCGAAAATCACATCAAAACTGACGGAATCGAACAACGCAAAGATCGCAAAAATGCCCAAGGCATAGCCAAAATCGCCGACCCGGTTGACTACGAACGCTTTGATCGCGGCGGCATTCGCCTCGGGCTTTTCATACCAGAACCCAATCAGCAAGTAAGATGCCAACCCCACCCCTTCCCACCCGAAAAACATTTGCACCAAATTATCGGATGTGACCAACATCAACATCATAAAGGTAAATAGGGACAGATAAGCCATAAACCGGGGAATGGATTTATCGTGGCTCATATAGCCGATGGAATACAGATGCACCAAAAACGATACCACATTGACCACCAGCAACATCACCGCGCTCAGCGCATCGAAACGCAATGCCCACGAAAACGAAAGCGTGCCGGAATTGATCCAATCCAAAACCGGCAGGGTCATCGCCGCGTTCTCTGGGATCACCGTAAATAGGTAGATCGAAATCGCCGCCGCCAGGCCCATACAGCCGGTGGTAACAATCTGCGCCCCCCTATCGCCAATAAAACGGCCAAACAACCCGGCCAGCAAAAACCCAAGCAACGGCAAAAAAACGGCGGCAAGATACATTCTTTTTACCCTCTTAAGGAACTGATGTCTTCAACCGCGATGCTGCGACGCAGCCGGAAAAAAACCAACAAAATGGCAAGGCCAATCGCAGCCTCGGCAGCAGCGACGGTAAGAATAAACATGGTAAAAATCTGACCGGATAAATCGTGATTATGTGCGGCGAAAGCGACAAAATTGATGTTCACCGCCAACAACATCAATTCAATCGACATCAAAATAATAATCACGTTTTTACGATTGAGGAAAATACCAAAAATGCCGATGGCGAATACAATCGCAGCAACCGATAAAAAATGTCCGAGCGGAATTGCGGTTTCCATATTATTTCTCCAACCTCACGCCCTGCCCGCTTGACACCGGAACTATTTCAACGGCATCGCTGCGCGGGCGATTGACCTGGGCGCTGATGTTTTGGCGGCGAACGCCAGGTCTTTGGCGCAAAGTCAACACAATCGCACCGATCATGGCCACCAACAAAATCATGCCAGCCAATTGGAAGGCCAAAAAGTAATCGGTATACAGCACCATGCCCAGGGCCTGGGTGTTGGTCAAATCACCAGACATTGGCGAAGATGCTGGCAATACAGTTTTTATATCCTGCCAATAATGCGCGACCAATAACAATTCAACCAACAGCATACCGCCCACAACGGCGCTGATAGGTAAAAATTTGCGCGCCTCTTGTTTTAGTGCCGCAAAATCGACATCCAGTAACATCACCACAAACAAGAACAATACCGCAACCGCGCCAACGTAAACGATCACCAACAGCATGGCCAAGAATTCAGCACCCGCTAACAAGAACAGTCCGGCCGCATTGAAAAACGCCAAAATGAGCCATAGTACGGCATGTACCGGATGCCGTGCTGAGACGACCATTAAACTGGATAATACGGTCAAGGCGGCAAAGAGATAAAAAGCAAGCAGCGCTATGGACATGGACACAACGGGATGAGGATGGTTGATAAGCCCTAAGAATACCAAATGGATGGGCCGTACCCTAGCCTATCCGCAGCAGACGATACAAAGGAAA
>CANGQU010000147.1 GCA_947456345.1 Alphaproteobacteria bacterium
GGATCAACGGTAATATTTTATTTTGTACCGAGCAGATAGGGCCAGGACCCATTTCAATGATGGTGGAGTTTTTGGGGAGTAATGCGGCAATATCTGCGCTGAATTCTCTTACTAACTCAGCCTCTTCTTTTTGAACATAGTATGCCGGGCAATCTGTTAGAATCGAGTCAAAGTAGCGTGCTCCATCAACCGGATCACCTGCATAATTTGGCTCACCGTATAAATACTCAGCCAAATAATTTTGTTGCACGCCCGCTAAGCCCTTTGCCAAAGCTTGTGCAAAGCTTGGTTTAGTATTATCGGCAGCTTCTTGTCGAGAAGCGACTTCATAGGCCTGTTGAGCGTTAATCATGCGCAGCCTGCCACATGACATCAAAATTTAAGCGATACTCTTCGGCAATTTTTTTATCACTAATCAAAATTGCTTGTGACCTATCGCCGCGAAGAGAAATAATAATCAAACTGTCGCCAATAACATAAAACGGGACGCCTAAAAATTTTTCGGCGGCCCAATAGCGATATCGTGCATAGTTGGCTTTTTTCAATTCGCGCTCATCTTCGCTAACTATGCAGCGAAACAAATTTTTGCCAATCGCCGTCATTTTCTGCGAATAATCTTTGATAAAAGTGTCGCTGTGAAAGTTTTTGATATCGCGATACCTTAATCCAAACTGAACAAATTCTTTTTCAGCCGTCAAAGCTTGCTGATAAATCTCGGAATACAACTTCTCAATACCGGGCAGGCCTTCGTATATGCGCACGATCTCGTTACGCAACCTCACCCCACTCCCCTCGGTAAAGACGACACCGGAGCGTTCGAGCGCATCCCTTATCGCCGCCATGGTGGTGGTGCGGGGTTGGGTGTGGGACCGCTCGGCATTTTTGATGGAATCTTTGTTCAGGCCCGACGCTTTGGCCAGATCCTCGATCGTCCAATCCAGAAGGGCGCGGGCAGCCCGAATTTGTGCGGGTTCAATCATGTTAAGCGTATAGCGTATGGCGTATGGCGTATAGAAGACGGGCTTCTATACCTGCACCTGCGCTTCGATTAAATCGATAATGTCGTTGTCTTGACATGCTACCATTCCCATTTATGTGCCGCCCCAGTTTGGCTTCAGTTAACCCAATGCCATGGCAGCAGGCCTCTATACCCTATACGCTACCCGCTATACGCTTTTCAACATAAATCGTCAAAAAGATTATATTTTTTCATTGAAAAGCCGATTTGTTTCTGTTATGGTAACGCCATACCACAGGGAGAGCGAGATGCAGCATAGCAATAAATCAAGCAATATCAATATCTTGGCCCATCATGCGGCGGCACAAAGCTTGATGGCCGCGATCGAGGCGGAAATCAAATTGGCCCGGTATTGGGTACAAAATACGGTTAAAAATTACCGCGCCTGGAAACAGGTACAGGCCCAACCCCACACCGCAGCCGCCAATGTCATCGACACCGAAACCCAGGTGCGGCAGCTGGTATCGCGGATGCTGCGCGAATACCGCCGCAAACAAAAACTGCTGGGTGAAATGCGAACCGGCATGGAATATTGGACCCCGGGCGATGTGGAATATTTCCGCCATGTCAATCATTTCGGGCCGGCCATGGCCGCGCATTTCGCCAACGACAATGTGGTGAATTAGTTTGGAGGCTGAGGCGTGATAGGCGTGAATAATAAGAATTGATTTTATCCGCCAACAAAAAACCCCGATCTTGCGATCGGGGTTTTGTATTTTTTACCGCGCCAGGGAACTAACGGCGGCGACGACGACGAGCTAGTGCGCCCACACCAATGACCGACATCATAGATGCAGCCGTCGGGCTTGGGATGGCGGGAATTGTGCTCATCCCCGTGACATCAAAATTCACCGTGATTGGGGTTGTGCCAACACTATTACTAAAAGAAACTGCTGGGCCAGGATTTAAGAAGGATGTCAACAGCGTATTGCTCGGACCGTTACTGAATATGGAGTTTCCATCGGCATTCAAAGGTAGAGACCCAGCCGCTGCAAAAGCAATATTTACTATACCACCACTAAATGCGGTAAAGTCACCAAAATTAAGAGTAAATGGACCACTACCCGTAGATTGGATAGCGGCAATAGGATTAAAACTCTGATCAAAAACATACACCGCCACACTATTCCCAGTGACCCGAGTCATAGTGGCATTTGCTCTAGCATTAACCTGGACCATGTCAGCAAAATCCGATGGGGATGTAGATCCGCGTGTCAGAATGCTAGACAGTCTTGCGATTGGCTGGCCAGGCAATAACCCGCCTTCGTTAGCCAGTAATCCGGTTAAGGGTGCTGTAACAAATGGCCGCTGATCATTGGCGACTCCGGTTGGCTCGGTAATAGTTTGGGCATGAACCGGAAGAAAACTTGCAACGGCGACTCCTGTCGCGGCAAAGATATAACGTAACTGCATGTAAAACCTCTTGGCTTGAATTTGGGGTATCTTACTGTGCCCGTATCCAAAAAACAAGCAGAATGGTTTAAATGGAAATTACCGTTTTTGCGCATGGTTTAAAACAATATTTCAAGGTATTTAAGGCAAGCTTTACCGGGTTTTAACGCATCCCGCGCACAATGGTAGGCAGGGGAAAGTATCGTTTTACAATTTTTACCGTCAGCGCGAGGCCCAAAAGGCCGTGGCTTGGCTTGCTGAAGCTTCAGCGAAGACTGCCAATCGACAAGACGTTCAAAATGGATTCCCGCTTACGCGGGAATGACAGTGGGTAGAGCGGCCTGGCTCGGGATGACAGGTTTAAGTTTACCCCTCCCTTGGGGAGGGGCGGTGAGCGTAAGCGAACCGGGGAGGGTAAGGCCAATAAAATCCTAACCCGCACCCGCGCTGCGCGCGACCTCCCCCGAAGGGGGAGGAGTAAGTGATGGTCGGGATGAGAATTGGGAAAAAGGGTGAAATAGTTTGATTACAAATCGTACCAATGCCGGATTTACCAACTTGCTGATGGCGGGGATGTTGGCGGTATTGATGACTATCGGTGGTATCGTGACCATGGTGGTGCGCACATCCGAACGGGTCGAGCAAGCACAAACCCGGATGAATACGCAACAAATCCAGGACAAGTTAGCGCAATATTTAATCGATAACAAAGCTACCGATGTGGATGGCGACGGCATATTGGAATTGCCCGAACAATGGCAATACCCTAACGCCCCCAATGCGACAGCGCAAGCGCCCGCCCTCAACACCACCAATTTCAGCGAGCAGAACACCGCAGCCTTGAGCGGTTTTTTACGCCCATCCGCTTCTGCCCCGTCCGGGCAAGCTGGTTCCGTAGGCACGGTCGTTACACCCGATCCTTACTCACCCGAAGACACGCCGGGATTTATTCCACTAAACGCCAATGTTCCGGAAAATTTATTGTTTGATGCCGATGGCAATCTATTCCGTGTCTGTTCATATAAATTTACCCTGAACGGAACTATCAACGACACAGAACCAAACCGTACCCACACGCCGCTAGCGCGACTAAGTTTTGATGAAGCATTAAACCAAACTGTATTTGCAATCATCGGCACAAAAAGCCCGAATACGGAGCCAGAACCTTGCAACATACTATCTTCACCCGTGCTCAGAGACAGTTTGACCAGTCAAAACACTATCCGCTTTATCACCTATGGCGAA
>CANGQU010000148.1 GCA_947456345.1 Alphaproteobacteria bacterium
GATCCGGTTGATGCGTTGGCGATTATCGTCCACAAAACCCGCGCCGAAAAACGCGGCCGCGTGTTGTGCGAGAAGCTCAAGGAATTGATCCCCCGACAAATGTTCCAAGTCGCAATTCAGGCCGCGATTGGTGGCAAGATCATCGCGCGTGAAAGTATTTCGGCGATGCGCAAAGACGTGTTGTGGCGGTGTTATGGCGGCGATATCAGCCGCAAGAAGAAATTGCTGGAAAAGCAAAAAGAAGGCAAAAAACGCATGCGCCAAGTGGGTAATGTCGAAATCCCCCAAACCGCCTTTATTGCGGCGTTGAAGCTGGATGATTAAGTTAAGCGTATAGCGGATAGCGGATAGCGTACAGGGGTTGTTGCAAAGGTAAGACCAACCCGCCCCTTGCGGGCGGGTCAAAACGGCGCAGCCGTTTTGGGGCGGGGATGGTAAGGGCCTGCTCCCACCAGCGTTGACACCCTGTTGTGGTGTTTTGCCAAAATGAAGACGATGAGGCGGAAATCGGTAATTTTACCGCGCCATCAATTTCCCGCCGCGGACGAATGCGGCAATACCTTTATCCTGCATCAATTTGGGATTGGTGGATAATTTTTTCCGCAAATCTCGCACCACACCCTTGGCCGATTTTTTACCGGTGGGAATGATCCCATTTTCGTCTGCAGCGATCAATTCGCTCAGAACAAGATATTTGTGCATTCTATTGATGGCAAAATTCGCCGATTGATCACGCCCTTGTTTAAACGACTTAATGATTTCTGGCGGGAAACCATTTTTTTCAACTGCTGCAATCGCGGCATCCATTTTCGCCAAATTGCCGGTGGTTGGGATCATTAGACCCAAAAATTTTGATACGGAGCCGGCAATTACTTCCGGCTCTTTGATTGGAAATCCACCCGATGCATCAAGAGAAAAACAAGCACTTTTTTCTGGGAGGTATAGATTTAGTTGTCTGTGGGCTTGAACGCCCAAACCATCTACCCAGGAAGCTCCGAGGTTAACCATCGTCGAGGTTACATATAAAAAACTGGGGTTTCGCCAGTCTCCGGGTTGTGGAGTTATTGGGCGTGCATCGCCCAAAAAGGCTTCAGCCGCTATTTGGCAGAGCTTGCGTCGCAGGCCCTTATCAATCTTGGGATTTTCTAAATCTGATAATTCAAATGTACCAAGCCCCGATGAATTTACAGCATTTAATACAAACCAATCCAGATCACTGAATTTATTATACGTCTTGCCATCTGGCGCTATACTGCGGGGGGGGGGTGACGCTATCGGTGGTCATAACAACTCCAAAAGTTAATATTTTTCGATTCTATCCATTATAAATATTAATGTCAAGGACCGAAACCGCGGATATGTTTTGCTCTCTGGTGGGTTTGCAATGCGGATTTTTGGTTGTGATGCTAAAACCATCCGCATGATCGCTGTTTTCTTAACTTTGTGCGCGATAATTACAATTGCTGCCCTCTACCACCACAGCTGGCTTGGGCGCGTGCCGCCGATTCCGTTGCGCGTCACAACGCGGCGGGCGCTGATCGCCTTGATCCCGCCCGGCAATGGGCCGATATACGAATTGGGTTGCGGGTTTGGATTTTTGGCGATTAATTTGGCGCGCACTTTTCCTGCCCGTCCCATCGTCGCCATCGAATATTCGCCGCTGCCGTTCGCTGTGGCGTGGTTGTGGGCGCGGGTGGGCGGCTATAAAAATTTGCGCGTGTGGCGCGGCGATTTTTTGGCCACGCCGATCCCGGCGGGTGCCGTGTGTACCAGTTATTTATACCCCGCGCTGATGCCGCCCTTGCGCGATCATTTGCGTGCGCAAATGGGGCCGATCACCTTATTAAATGTCAATTTCCCGATTCCGGATATGCACCCTACGCACAGCATCACCGTCCCGCGCCGTGATACGCCGATGCCGGACGAGATTTTGGTGTATGGGTTTTAAGCGGTGCTGTATAGAAATAATTGTTTTTGTCATTTCCGCCCCCGCCTTCGCGAGGATAAACTCCGGCGGGAATCCATTTTAGATCTAAATGGATCCCCGACAAATGCTGACGCATTTTCGGGGATGACAGTTACTAGGAACGGCTGGCCCCGTATTGCCGCTGCCGACTGGCAGCGCGGCCAAGCGTTTGGCCAGATACTTTAATTAAACAAGGCGTGCGCGCCTTCCCAGATGGCGTAAAAAATTCCACCGGCTATCGCCAAATTCCAGCCCAGGGCGAAATAACCAAAGATAGAACTAGCGACTAATAGCAACCCATCACGTTCGATCAAACCAATCGCCATGACCGTAATCGGAACCGCCAACACCAAATTGCCTAACGGAATTGGCAACGCCATCACCCCCGCCATAATCAACATCATGAGCCCATAAAAATGCCAGGTCCAGCGCGCGGTGAAGGGAAACCAGCGCGGTTTCAAATACCGTTCCAATTTGTCCAAATACGGCTCGGCCCGGTCAAACAGGCTCCGGATTTTATCGGTCGGCAGGGCGCGGTTGCGCACAATGCCGGGCAGCCAAGGCGTTTTAAAGCCTAACATCAATTGCAAAGCGATTAACGCAATCGGAATACCAAAAATCGTCGATAATCCGGGCAGGGGGGCAGGAATCAAATTCGGCAAATTCAAAAACACGATCAGCACGCCATATCCGCGCGGTCCCAAAATATCGGCGATATCACCGATGCTAATGCTGGGCTGATTATGCGCGTCCAGCGCCTCGCGAAAGATGTCGCTGATGGTCTTGCGGCGGCCATTGGTATTAGCCGCCTCGGGGATAAAAGGGGTCATGCGGTTTTCTTGTTGGCGGTTCTGGCATGACGATAACTATAGAAGAAATAAACCGCCAAGCCCAAGGCAATCCATTTCAGGAAAAACAGCCAGGTGATCATTGGCAATCCCAGCATTAAATAGAAATTGATAGCCATGCCGGCGATGGGCAAAAGCGGAAAAAACGGCGCACGGAAGGGCCGCGCCAGTTCCGGGTGGCGGTAACGCAACACCAAAACCCCGCCGCAGACAACCGTGAATGCGGCCAAGGTACCGATAGATACCAACTCCGCTACTTTGCCGATGGGGGATAATCCCGCGATTAACGCCACCGCAATCCCCACCAACCAGGTGGCAAAAGACGGGGTTTGAAATTTTGGATGGATTTTGGCGAAAATGCCCGGCAGCAAACGGTCGCGGCCCATGGCATAAAATACCCGGTTCTGGCCCAACAATAATGCCAGCATGGCGGTGGTCAATCCGGCAATGGCGCCGATTTTAATCAACGGCGACAACACGCCCAATTGAATATGATCCAATGCCGTGGCAATGGGGGCAGCGACGTTCAATTGGGTATAGGGGATCACGCCCACCAACACGGCGGCGACCGCCAGATATAAAATCGTGCACACCAACAGGGATCCCAAAATGCCGATGGGCACATCGCGGGTGGGATTTTTGCTTTCTTGTGCGGCTGTTGCCACCACATCAAAGCCGATATAGGCGAAAAACACCAACGCCGCGCCCTGAACCACGCCGCCAATGCCGAATGGCATATAGGGGGTGTAATTGGCGGGCTCGATCGATCCCATGGCGGCGAACACAAATACTAGAATCACGGATACTTTGATCGCGACAATGACGGTGTTGAACA
>CANGQU010000149.1 GCA_947456345.1 Alphaproteobacteria bacterium
GCGCACCAGATCGGCGACGCCGAAAATATTGATAATCGTAAAGGTAAAAGCGGCGGTGACAAAGGGATCGATGACCACCTGGAAAATCGCTTGCACCGGATAATGCAGCCAGAATAAAAATACCAGAATCGGAATACCCGCCAAAACAAACGATACGATTCGGGCCGGGGTGCCGACGCTATGGGGTTTTATCCAACCGGCATAGCCCAAGGCCGCGCCGAGCGTTATCCCAACCAGCCAGATGATCGCGCACAATTGCAACGTTACCTCGAGCCCGGCCAGAAAACCGGTATGGTAATCGATCAATATGTCGATGACGGTGCCAAACATGCCGTAAATTATAGGATAACCGTTGGCTGCTGCCTATGATAAATTGTATGGATGAGGTAACAAGGAGTTTACGCGGATGCGCATTGCGGCTTGGGTCATATGGTGTTTTAGTTTGATTGTCATGTTGGCCCAGCCTGTTCTGGCCGGTAATCAAACCATGGACCTCACGCGTAATGGTGGGTGGAGCGAGTTTTACTACCGCTACCCCACCTATGCCGGGCAATGGCAGGAACTGCGCTTTATGCTCAACACCCGCCAGTTAGAGGCAGGGGCAGGGCAGTTCACCGGCTTTCAGAAAAACGAGATGCAGGATTACATTTACCGCGGCCTCGTAGCCTATGCGCGCAGCATGCCCCAGGCGAAAATTTCTATCGACCGCATCGGCGATAGCCTCAGCTTCTCGGCATCCGCTGGGGATGAGGCCACCGCGCAGGAGGTGATCGCGCTTCTGAAAAAACAGGGCGAGGTTTTGGAAAACGAATTCCTGGCGCAAAAATATTACATCAAGGATACAACCGACCGATATTACCTGCCCGATCATTTGCGCATCACCCATGATTATACGGGGCCAATGCGCAATGTCGCCCGCGCGATTGCGGACCAATCCCGCGCCACATCCATGCGGGATGTGACCAACGCGGCGTTGAATTTCGTCCAAGCCATCCCTTATGACCGCTTGGAAAGCCGAGCGACATCGAATGGCGCTGGGTTCGCCACGCCCTTTGGCTTACTGGCGCAAAATCGGGGTGATTGCGATACCAAAAGCGTCGCCCTGGCCGCGATGCTGCGTGGATTGTATCCCAAGCTGCCGATGATTTTGGTTTTCACCGATCAGCATGCTTTCGTGGGCATCCAAGTTCCAAGCGCCAGCGGTGACCGGATTCTGACCATCGGCCGCAGGGTCTATGTTTTGGCCGAACCGGCTGGGCCCGCGCTTTTACCACTGGGGCGGATTGGCGATCATTCCAATGCGGATCTGGATCGCAATTATTTTTCTTATGTCGAAATTCCCTAAGCCATGATCGCGTGTTAAGCGAATTTTAAGCATTAAAGCTGGAAACGCTAATTAAATTGCTGCGCTGCATGCGCCCTCGGTGCGGTTTAAACCCTTATTTAGCCTATTTTTACCCCCGTATGTTAGATTTTAGGAGTACCAACAGTACGTAAGCTGTTGTTTTGGCATACAGGAGGTATGCGATTGGCGCTGACCATTAATAGCAATCAGCTCGCCAGTATTGGCAACCGCGCTTTGACCCAGAGTCAGGCCGCCATGGAGCGCAGCCTGGCAAAGCTGGCATCGGGCCAACGCGTCGCCAGCGCGCGGGATGATGCCGCCGCAATGGCTATTGGCGGCAGGCTGCGTGCGGAAATCGCCGGTATCCAATCCTATCGCCAAAACGCCACCCAAGGCGTCTCCATGCTGCAAGTGGTCGAAGGGGTTTATCAACGCACCGAGGATATGCTGATCCGCATGCGCTCGCTGGCAACCCAGGCGCAAGGGCGGAATTTATCGTCCACCGAACGCGCGATGTTGAATACCGAATATCAGCAAATTAAATCCGAAATCAATCGTCTGGGTGGCAGCAGTAAATTCAACGGCACGGATTTGTTTGCTACAGGCGCGGTTAGTTTTAGTGCAGCGTCGAGCACCGGGTTTGCCGCCAACAGCGGCAGCTTGATCGCCGATTTTGATAATGACGGTTATGTCGATCAGTTAGGTAATCTAAACACTGGCAGTAACTGGGTAATGATGAAGGGCAACGCTGATGGCACATTCGGTAATGCGGTTTTGATAACTTTATCGAATTTTGCCGATTTTATGGAGCTCGGTGATTTTAATGGCGATGGCAACATGGATGTATTGACCTATCAAAATGGCGGTGCAGGTTTTGACATTAATTACGGCAACGGAAAATTTGGCTTTGATACAGTTAGTTATAATGGCGGCGTAATTTCTTCCAATCCTAATCAAGTCAAAGTCGGAGATTTCAACGGCGATGGAAATGATGATGTCGTGATCGGCGGCAGCAACGGCAGTGCGGAGATTTGGTTGGGTGGCGTTACGAACGGGGCGGCGACTATGACCTCGCAAATGCTGGCGGCTGGGTTTAATTCCAACGAGATTCTATCCATCGCCACCGGCGACATCGATGGTGACGGCTTAAGCGATATAGTGATTGGTGGCGACACGGGGCGCTATCGCGCGATCTTTGGCCGAGAAAACGGCTTCAGCCTGGGTACGATGACCGCGGCATCGGGAGCGCGGGCGGCCTTGACCAAGCTGGGAGACTTCAATGGCGACGGCCGGCTGGATATTTTTACCTATGATGAAAACGCTGGCCGCTTTTGGGTTCGTACGAATACGGGCAGCGGATTTTCGGGCACAGGCATTACCAGTGGCTCGGGTAACCCGTCAACCTTGCCTTTTGCCGAAATAGGGGATTTAAACGGTGACGGCCTAGCGGATATTGTTTTCGCGGATGATGCGTCGGGTAATCTGGTATATTATCAAAACAATGGCGGCACTAATTTTACAGAAACACAGTTGTTAAGTGGGGTTGCAACACTCTCTCTAGCGTTAGTGGACGGTGACAAGGATGGCCGCCTGGACATTTACCTTACCGATGATGCTAGCACCGAATCATTTTTATTCCGTAATGCCAGCCAAGTAGGATTGGATGGCAGCGTGCGGGTCAGCAGTGGTAATGGTAGTACGGATAATGTTGGTTTCCGGGCTGGTTCGATTTTGCTCAGCGCTCTTGATGGCGAGATTAGCAGAAGTTCTATTACCAGCGTCACCGCCGCCCGCGCCGCCGAGGAAGCAACGCTGCGCGCCTTGGATCAATTGCGTAAATACCGCACCGGGATCGGCGCTGCCGTTAACCGGCTGGAAAAAGTAATCGATAACGTGACCAGTATTATCGATAACCTGGAAAACGCGCGCAGCGCCTATCTGGATTTGGATATCGCCCAGGAAATGGCGACCTTTGTTTCCAAGCAAATTGTCCAGCAGGCGGGCATCTCGATGCTGACCCAAGCTAACCGCAGCCGCGATATCTTGCTGCGCCTGTTGCAGGGCTAGCCATAAAAAAACCCGCCGATTACGGCGGGTTTTAAAATCAGGCACAGTAAAAAAACTACGCGATTTCGATCGATTCGGCTTCTTGGCCCTTAGCGCCTTGGACCACGCGCATGCGCACCGGTTGCCCTTCGTCCAGGTTTTGCAAACCCGAACGGCGCAAAGTGGACATGTGCACGAACACATCGCGGTTGCCGTTATCCGGCTGCACAAAACCAAACC
>CANGQU010000150.1 GCA_947456345.1 Alphaproteobacteria bacterium
GACCGGAGCAACCGGGGCGGCTGCGGGCGTTTCTGGCATAACCGCGCTCATCGGTTTGTTGCCATGGCTGGAATCGACAGGGGCCGGTGTTTCAGGATTAGGTGCAACAGGTGGGGTGACCAGCACCACGGCTGCGGGCGGCGTTGCAACATCATCATCGGCGGGAACTGCGGGCGTCCAGGTTTCCGTTGTCTTGCTCAGCTTGGGAGGCACTTTTGATTCACGCGGCATTTTTGGATTAGGATTGGGCTTGGCATCAGGCAAGGACTCCGGATGGGGCGAATGAATCGGCGCATCTTGCTGCGACACTTTGGGCGCCTGATTGTCGCGAGGCGGGGCGGATGGTTTCATTAAATCCTCGTTATGCGTGGCATAGGATACATCCTCGGGCGAGAGTTTATCCGGTGTCACCGTCGGTTGCGTGGTTTCAATCATTTCCAATAATTCCGGCTGGATATCATTGGCGGTGGCCTTAATTTCTCCAGGCTCCGGCGTCACTGGCGCACCATCTTGGGCCCGCTGCAAGCCGTTGATGACTATTTTTTCGTTACCGGTCAGGCCCTGGCGAATAATGCGCAAGCCATCGACCAACGGACCGGGAGTTACCGGCACGGCTTTGACGATATTGTTTTCACCGACGGTTAACACCAATTTGCGCGATTGATCGGTTGCAATCGCTGAATCAGGAATCAATACGGCCTGGTATTTGCCGCTGCCCAAAACGCGAATACGGCCGAATTGGCCGGGGGTCAAGAACTTGTCCTCGTTATCGAAAATTGCGCGGCCGCGCATGGTGCCGGTATTATTGTCGATACGGTTATCGACGAAATCCATCCGCCCACGATGGCGGAAATTGGCCTCGTCGGCCAAAGAGACGAAAACCGGGTTGGCGTTGTCGCGGCCACTGGGCCGGTCGCCGATACGCGCCAAGCGCGAGTATTTGATATAAGCCTGCTCGTCGATGTCAAAGACGAAATGAATAGGGCTAAGCGAAACAATCGTGGTCAGCAAAGTGGAGTCGGCGGTGCCGCCCGTGATCAAATTGCCCTCGGTGACAAAATTGCTGGAAATACGGCCGGCAATTGGTGCGCGCACTTCGGAAAATTCCATGTCCAACTTAGCTTGATCCAAGGCGCCCTTGGCCGATGCTAAATCGGCAGCGGCTTGGCGTTGTTCTTGGATGCGCTGTTCTAAAATCCGCTCGGGCACGTTGCCGCGTTCGCGCAGGTTTTTGGCTCGCGCCACTTCGCTTGTGGTAAACTCAACCCGCGCTTGCGCGTTAGCCACTGCCGCTTCGGCCTGGCGCAATGCGGCCTGGTACGGGCGCTGGTCGATGGTGAATAGCAAATCGCCCTTTTTGACAAAATCACCTTCTTTGAAATGGGTCGATTTCAAATAGCCGCCGACACGCGCGCGTACATCCACCTTGTCTACGGCTTCAAAGCGGCCGCTGAAATCATCCCATTCGATGATATCCTTAACCAGCGGCGTAGCCACCGTCACGGGCGGGGGCGGCATTTGCCCGGGTCCGGGGCCTTGGGCTTGATCCTCTTTTTTGCCACAAGCAGCCAATAGCGGTAGCGCTAGTGTGGCAAGCAAAACCCAACGGTAAAATTTTGGCATAACGGCTCCGGCAAATGGGATTGGACAATATTTAATACGTTTTAGCGTAAAGCTGGGCAAAGGCCAGCGAGATTAACGATTTATCCAGTCTTTTTGGGGGTAAGCCCATGGCCCAACGCTTCCCGTTCATCAAAGACAAAACATTCCCCTTGCCACAGGCTTTGGGCGCGCGGGACATCCTCGAGATACTGTAAAATTCCACCCTGCAAATGAAACACTTTGGAGAAGCCCAGTTGTCGCAAATAGGCGGTGGATTTTTCACAGCGGATGCCGCCCGTGCAAAACATCGCAATCGGCCGATCTTTGTGCGGCAATAATTCGCGCTCGACGAATGCAGGAAATTCGCCAAAACTGGCGGTGTTGGGATTGATGGCGCCGGGAAAACTCCCCGCTGCCACTTCGTAATCATTGCGGGTGTCGACAACTAGCACATCAGGATCTTTGATTAACTCATTCCAACCACTAGGTTTTATATAAGTACCAACCAAATTTTTTGGATCGACTTTTTGCCGCAGCGTTACGATTTCTTTTTTCAGGCGGATTTTAAGCCGCTGAAACGGCATAGTTTCGGCCACCGACGTCTTGCACGTCATGGCGGCAAAACCGGGAATCGTTTGCAAATAAGCAAAAAACGCGTCAATGGCAGAAGCTGGACCGGCGATAGTGGAATTAATCCCCTCCGCCGCCAAAAGCACCGTGCCGCGCAGCGCCAATTCGGCCGCCCGCGCCCGGATCGGCTCACGCCAGGCGGCATAATCCGGCCAATCGGCAAAGTGATAAAAGGCGATAACCTTGATCATAATTTTTTACTTGCGCTTATGTATTTAAGATTATGTTTTATATAAAGATTTCCTAATTTTCAAGCTAATCTTTGGCTAATGCCATCGGCCAACAAAGATGTATTATCGGCTGTTACCATCTCCCCGATCACATGATCCGGTTGCCATTGTTGGGTGAACCAAGTGAATTGCCGTTTCGCATATTGCCGGGTTTTTAGTTTGGCCAGGCGCACCGCCTCGGCCAAGCTTAATTCCCCGCGCAAATGCGCGCGCAATTCCGGTATGCCCTTGGCCTTTAAGGCTGTTAAATGATCGCCCAATCTGGCGGATTCAATAGCGCGCACTTCGTCCAATGCGCCCGCATCCATCATGGTATCGAAGCGAGCCTGGCATTTTTTATAGACATCGGCCTTGGGCGGTAAAATGGCGATGGTCTTGATTGGGCCTGGCCATGCACCTTGTTTTTGTCCTTGCCAGTCGCGAATGCTGCGCCCGGTCTGCCACACTACTTCGAGGGCGCGGCACAACCGCTGCTGATCGCGCGGTTTTAATTCCCCGGCTGCTACGGGATCAATGGCTGCCAAGGTGGCGTAAACCGCGTCGATCCCCTGCTCGATCAATAAATTTTTCACGCGTTGTCGGGTGGTGGCTTCAATATCCGGCATCGCCGAAATACCGTCCAACAGGGTCGATAAATACAATCCCGTCCCACCCACCACAATCGGCAAGCGTCCGGCCGCCTGGGTTTTGGCAATCGCGTCTTTGGCCGCCTCCTGCCACCACGCGGCGCTGGCCGATTCCACAACACCGTGCGTGCCGTACAAATAATGCGGCACAGCCGCCCGCTCGGCCGCGCTGGGCTGGCCGGATAAAATGGGAATCTCGCGGTATAATTGCAAGGCATCGGCGTTGATAACTGCGCCATTCAGCCGTTGCGCCAAGGCCAAAGCGAGAGCGGATTTACCGCTGGAGGTCGGCCCGCCGATCAAGAGCAGTTGCGGATAAGTCGGTGGAATAGTCATTTTGTAACAAAACTATCATTTGTATGCGCGGCAGCAAAGAATATAATTTCGCCATTACAGGAGAGAAACAATGACAATAAAATTGGCTACCCCCAAAACACAACAGAATCCCGGCGAATTAGTTATTCATATCAAAGGCGCCAGCCAAACTAGCAACGGCCAGCCCAAAAATGGAACGATGCTGCCACCACTCACATTCAAGCC
>CANGQU010000151.1 GCA_947456345.1 Alphaproteobacteria bacterium
CGCCGCACGCAAAGCCGCGCAGGCCGATGTGCTGCAAATTCCGGCTTTGCCGACCACCACCATCGGATCATTTCCACAAACCAAGGAAGTGCGGGCAGCGCGCGCCGAATTCAAATCCGGCAAGCGTGATTTGGCCAGTTATGAATTCTTCCTCAAGGATCAGATCAAGCAATCGATCAAGCTGCAGGAAAAAATCGGCATCGATGTGCTGGTGCACGGCGAGTTCGAGCGCAACGATATGGTCGAATATTTCGGCGAACAATTATCCGGCTTTGTGTTCTCGCAAAACGGCTGGGTGCAGTCTTATGGTTCGCGTTGCGTCAAGCCGCCGATTATTTTCGGTGATGTGTCGCGCCCCGAACCGATGACGGTGCGCTGGTCCACCTATGCCCAGAAATTGACCGACCGTCCGGTCAAGGGCATGTTGACCGGCCCGATCACCATTTTGCAATGGTCATTCGTCCGCGACGATCAACCGCGCAGCGAAACGGCCAAGCAAATTGCCCTGGCGATCCGCGATGAAGCCGTGGATCTGGAACAAGCCGGGATCAAGGTCATTCAAATTGACGAGCCCGCGATCCGCGAAGGGTTGCCGATTCACCGCCAGGATTGGGACGCGTATTTAGATTGGGCGACGATGTGTTTCCGCATTTCCGCATCCGGCGTGCGCGACGATACGCAGATCCACACCCATATGTGTTATTCGGAATTCAACGACATCATGCCGCAAATTGCCGCCATGGATGCCGATGTGATTTCGATTGAAACCGCGCGTAGTGCGATGGAAATTTTGAACGCCTTTGTCGATTTCAAATATCCGAATCAAATCGGGCCGGGGGTGTACGATATCCATTCCCCGCGCGTGCCCAGCCGCGATGAAATGTTGTTGTTGCTGATGCGGGCCAAGGATTTGCTGCCGCTCGATCACATCTGGGTCAATCCGGATTGCGGCTTGAAAACCCGTGGCTGGATCGAAACCGAAGCAGCGTTGCAAAACATGGTCAATGCCGCCCGCCAGCTGCGCCGTGAATTGGGTTTGCCGGATACGGTCGCCCGGTTGAAACTGGCCAAGGCGAGTTAGGCGAGAGTGAAAAGTGGTGAGGGGTGAGGGGTATTTTTAACCTTTTACCTCTCCACTAATCACTATCCACTACCCACTTATTTTCATTACGACCCCGTTGCAATTGACGGATTTTTGTGCTATGGTGCAAGAATTCGGGGAGAATTTGTAATAAAGTAAGGGAAAACCAATGGTTATCGATAATTTTTCGCAATTCGATTTTAACTGGCTGGTATCGGATAAACCGATCTCTTTCTTTCGCGTGCCCAGCGCACAACCGATGGAAGTGGCCAATGACAACGCCACTAAAACTACGCCGCACAAAAACGGCACTCAGCTTCCGGCGTAAACTAGATTTCTAGTTGTTGTAGTCAATTAACTTAATAATTCCCCTCCCTTAGGGAGGGGCTGAAACGATGGGTGTCCATCGTTTCAGAGGGGAGGGTAAGGCCCTTACCCCCACCGGCGCTTCGCGCCGCCTCCCCCAAAGGGGGAGGAAAATTTGGGACATTTTTAGGTTAATCGACAATAGTCGATGGTCGATAGGCTAGGCGGCCCGACCATTCGGCCGATAAATCCGGTATGGCTCTGTCCAACCGCGCTCGAAACTATCGCGACGGCGGCCAGGCCGCGTTACGGATGTTGGTTTTTCCATGGATTCTAATATCTCCACACGCGGCGGAAATTCGGGCCCTATGCCAAATACCCGATCAACCGGCGGCACGATACCAGGCGCATAGCCATGGTGGGCCCGGCCGGGCGTTAACTGAGTTCGGGTATACGTAACGCGCATACCCCATTTATATCGCAAAAAGAAACGCAGCGCAAGTTTTATCCCAAACTCTGGCTGGGTGCTGTTCCTGCTTTGTTTTCGGTAACACATGGCCTAGATTGACCCGATGTCCAACCTGGCCCTGTCGCAACCCATGAATCTGTCTTTGCATACCAACGCCCCCTATCTGGCTGGGCTTAATCCCGCGCAGCTGGCGGCGGTGGAAACGGTCGATGGGCCGGTATTGGTGCTGGCCGGGGCGGGGACGGGCAAGACCCGGGTTTTAACCGCCCGCCTGGCGCATATTTTACAATTGGGCCGCGCCCGCCCACATGAAATTTTATCGGTTACTTTTACCAACAAAGCCGCCCGCGAAATGGTCGAACGCGTTTCGCATCTTATTGGCGCGCGCGCCGAAGGTTTATGGTTGGGGACATTTCACGCCCTGGCCGCGCGGATTTTGCGCCGCCATGCCGAGGGGGTGTCCTTACGCAGCAATTTCACCATTATCGACACCGACGATCAAATCCGGTTGTTAAAACAAATTATGAGTGCCGAAAACATTGCCGAGGATCAATCCCCCGCGCGATTACTGATGTCCGTCATTCAGCGCTGGAAGGATCGCGGGCTGACGCCGGATAAAATCACGGCGGGCTTGGCGGGCGATTTGGCGGGCGGACGAATCCAAGCTTTGTACCGCTTGTATCAGGAGCGGCTGATTGCCTTGAATGCCGTCGATTTTGGCGATTTGCTCTTATACAATTTAATCTTGTTTCAAAAAAATCCTGAAATATTGGCTCAATACCAACGCCAATTCAAATATGTGCTGGTCGATGAATACCAAGACACCAACGTCGCGCAATATTTGTGGCTGCGATTGTTGGCGCAGCAGCATCAAAATATTTGTTGCGTGGGGGATGACGACCAATCGATCTATTCCTGGCGCGGGGCCGAGATTGGCAATATTTTAAAATTCGACCAAGACTTTGCCAATGCTGTAATCATCCGCCTAGAACAAAACTATCGCTCAACCGGCCATATTCTGGCGGCGGCCAGTGCGGTGATCGCGCATAACGGCAAGCGCCACGGCAAAACATTATGGACCGACGCCGATATGGGGGATGCCGTGCGTATCCGCAGTTGCATGGATGGCGAGGACGAGGCGCGGTATGTCAGCGACGAAATCGAAGCGGCGCAACGGCGCGGTATCAAATTAAATGGTATGGCGGTATTGGTGCGGGCGGGGTATTTGACCCGCGCCTTCGAAGAACGCTTGTTGCAATTGGGCATTCCGTATCGCGTGGTGGGCGGGTTGCGTTTTTATGAACGCGCCGAAATCCGCGACGCGATGGCGTATTTGCGCTTGGTCTCATCGCGCAGCGACGATTTAGCGTTTGAGCGCATCGTCAATCTGCCCCGGCGCGGTATTGGCGAGGCGTCGGTGCAAATCCTGCACGCCTATGCGCGCCAGAATCAGATCAGTTTATTCGAAGCCACCTTGCGCTTGGTTGAAACCGATGAAATCCGTGGAGCCGCCCGCAAGGGCTTGCGCCAATTTTGCGATGATATAGAACGCTGGGCGAGAATGGCCGAGACCACGCCGCACGCCGAATTGGCGCAAATTATCCTCGAGGAATCGGGCTATACCTTGATGTTGCAGAACGACAAATCACCCGAAGCGCCGGGGCGTTTGGACAACCTCAAGGAATTGATCACCGCCATGGGCGATTACGAAAACCTGTTGGGGTTTTTGGAA
>CANGQU010000152.1 GCA_947456345.1 Alphaproteobacteria bacterium
CCCTCAGGATGACAGAAAAATATGGACGGCGACTGGCGGCGCGATATTTTTGTTTGTTCGGGCACACTCGTGCCCGCGTCCGCCGTCGCGGACGATGTTGCACTTTCGGCGGCGACTGCCGCCCCGGCCAAGCGTTTAGCCGAATAAAAAAATGGAGCGGGCGAAGGGGATCGAACCCTCGACATTCACGTTGGCAACGTGACGCTCTACCGCTGAGCTACGCCCGCCTATCCATATCAAACAGCAACAGCGGTTTTGCCGCTAATGCCGCACGTACCGGGTCAAGCCCGGCTAGGCCGCATCTATCTAGCGAATTTTATCCGCCAACGCAAGCGGGTTATCGCACCGCTTATTTGGTGCGCTGCATTGTCCGCTCGGCCGCCCCTTGGGGCGTTGCCTGTTGCGGCGATTTTTGGTTGGTGCTTACAATGCCGCATAGCGTCACCAAGCTTACAACCACAACCGCCACCGCCGCAAACGCGCATTTTTCCCGGCGCGACCAAACAGCAAAGGACATATCGCCGCAATGATGCGTAAAAAGTGATAACCCTGGATCCATGATTGATGCCTTATTGCCCAGGTAACAAATAAATTAACTTTTTCAACCGATTTTGCATGATTTATACTAATAAATTATCCTATCGGCAAGACGGCGTTTTATTGCTACACCCCGTATTATGACCGATAACGCCGAGATTTTATTGGCGCAACTGACCGCCTGGGGCATTGCGCACAAGACCACTATTCACCCGCCCATGTTTACGGTCGAGGATGGGCTGGAATGGCACAGCCAAATCCCCGGCTTGCATTGTAAATCTTTGTTTCTAAAAGATAAAAAATCGAGGCTGTATTTATTGGTGCTACCATTCGATGTCCGCGGCGATCTAAACGCCACCGCCAAGGCGATTGGTGCCGAGCGTTTGTCCTTTGCCAAGCCGGAATTGCTGCGGGAATATCTGCGGGTCACACCGGGTGCGGTGACGCCGTTTGGCTTGTTATTTGATGTACCACCGCGCATTACCGTTTTGCTGCACCCATCAATTGCACAGGCGGAGTATGTAAATTTTCACCCCTTGCGCAATGATCGTACCACCACTATTCGCAGTGCCGATTTGCTGCGGTTTCTGGATCTGAGTGGTCATCCGCCACACATATTGGCCATAGCTTAAAGTGGCCAAGGGGGTTGGCAAAGCCCCTAAAATCGCCCATATAATGAGCATAAGTAAACAAGGCAGGATCGCATGGACGCAGTAATACAATCTTTGCCGGGCGCTAATCCCGGCGGCCCAAATCCCTATGTCAAAGACGGCAGCATCAAAACTTTTATGCAAGATGTCGTGCAGCCATCGATGCAAACCCCGGTGCTGGTGGATTTTTGGGCGACATGGTGCGGGCCGTGCAAGCAATTGACACCTGTGTTGGAAAAATTGACCGCTGCCTATAAGGGCAAAATCCGTTTGGTCAAAATCGATATCGATCAAAATAAGGCGTTGGCGGCGCAATTGGGCATTCAATCTGTGCCCGCCGTATTCGCCTTTGTTGGTGGCCAGCCGGTGGATGCGTTTATGGGCGCCCTGCCCGAGGCCGAGTTAAAGCAATTCATCGACCGCCTGCTCAAAGGCGAGCAAAAAGCCGATCTGCAAGCCGCCTTGCAACAAGCCAAAACCGAATTACAAGCGGGCAATGTGGCGGGTGCGGCGATGTTATATCAGGAAATTTTAACCCTCGATCCGCAATTGCCCGCCGCTTTGGCGGGTTTGGGGATGTGTTACTTGCAATCGAATGATCGCGCCCGCGCCGAAACCATGGCCGCGCAAATCTCCGAAAATCACCGCCTACACCCCGAAGTCGCGCCGTTTTTCGCCGCTCTGGAATTGGCGGCGCAAGCCCCCGATTCCGAAGGGTTGCGCGCAGCCGAGAGCCGCATGGCCCAAGCGCCGAATGATCAAGCCGCGCGGCTGGATTACGCCAAGGCGCTGAGCGGCGCCAAACGGTTTGAGGAGGCGATTGAGGTTTTATTGCACTCGATCAAATTAGACCGCCGTTATGACGATGAAGCGGCACGCAAACAAATCGTTAAAATCCTCGAAGTACTGGGATTCGACCATCCTTTGGCCGCAAGCACTAGGCGAAAGCTATCCAGCGTTCTATTTTCATAAGTACATGACAAATTTAGACCCGTTCAAGCCGGCGCTGGCCGATCTGCCAGACCGCTTGCCGATCTTCCCGCTGCCGCAAGCGCTATTACTGCCGCATGGGCAATTGCCGCTGCATATATTCGAGCCCCGCTATGTGGCGATGGTCTTGGCGGCGCTGCAATCCAAAAGCCGCTTGATCGGCATGATCCAGCCCCGCGACGAGGACGATATGAGCGATGCTGCGCCGCTATACGGTGCGGGCTGCGCCGGACGTATCAGCAGTTTCCAAGAGACCGAGGATGGGCGGCTGATGATCACGCTTACCGGCGTGTGCCGTTTTAAATATCAGGGCGATCAACTACAACCGGGCGGATTCCGACTGGCGCAAGTGACGTGGGATGATTATGCGCATGATTTGCTGCCCTGCGCCGAACAAGTCAAAGATTTGGAAATCGATCGTAGCTTGATCCTATCGGGCTTGCGGCAAAGTTTAAAGCGTTGGGAATTATCGGGCGACTGGTCTGCGCTGGAGCAGGCCAGCGACGGCGTTTTGATTAACACCCTGTCGGTGGTGTGCCCGTTTACGCCGCAAGAACAACAAGCATTATTGGAAGCGCCCAGTTTGCAAGAACGCGCCATGATCCTGGCCTGCTTGCTAAATATTATCGCCACCGGCGGCGATTGCGTGAACTAGATTTTTTATTCCCGATCTGGTATTATTTGTGTAGCGATGAGGTGCGTTATGGCCAATCTTAAATTCGACGATATCGATTTTTCTGAGGTGTCACTGAGCGATAAACTCAGCATCGTGCAGCAATTGCTGTCAGAAATAGACCCCGCCAATCAACCGCCAAGCATCGACCAAATCAAGGAATTGGCCAAACGGGAAGTTACACTAGCCGATGGCCAAGCAACGCCTTGGACCGAGATCCGCCAAAGATTCATTCGCCCATAAAGCCATGCAGCGTCATATCGACTGGGTGCCGCAAGCACAAAATGAACTACAACAATTATTGTCTTTCCAAACAAGAGTTTGACACTTGTGTTCATTCTCCTCCCCCCTTGTGGGGGAGGTTGGGAGGGGGGTTTTTGACCCGCAGGACAAACTATCCAGTTTATTTTTCTTTGGCTGACCCCCTCCCTGACCCTCCCCACAAGGGGGAGGGAACTTATATCGAATTTTTAAATTGTAACCACTATGAAATGGCCACGCACTGGTTCGAACATCATCGCCACCGGCGGCGATTGCGTGAACTAGATTTTACGCGCTTCTTCGGGCAGCATGATAGGAATGCCGTCGCGAATCGGATAGGCCAAACCGCTATCGCGGCAGATCAATTCCTGCGCGGTTTTGTCATACTCCAATTTTCCCCGGCTGACGGGACAAACC
>CANGQU010000153.1 GCA_947456345.1 Alphaproteobacteria bacterium
AGCATTTCCATTTCCCGGTACGTATCCATGCACTGCCAGAACCCGGCGTGTTGATATACGGCCAGCGAATCATCCTTGGCTAGTTTTTCTAAAACACCATTTTCCAAACTGACGTCTACGCTGTCTTCATCGACATGGTCGAATGCTTTTTGTTTTAACACCATAAACCCGCCGTTAATCCAACCTTCGGCCACTTGGGGTTTTTCGGCAAAGGTGTTGACCATACCTTCTTGGATACCCAATTCCCCAAAACGGGAAGAGGGGCGAACAGCGGAGACCGTGCCCAGCTTGTCGGCGCGTAGATGCGTGTCCAACAAAGCCTTGAGATCGATGTTGGAAACCCCGTCGCCATAAGTGGTCATGAAAATATCGTTGCGCACGTATTTTAACGCCCGCTTGATGCGCGATCCGGTAAGTGTATCCCGGCCAGTTTCGACCATCACCACCCGCCAATCTTCGCGGTAGGTGTTGGTCAGGGTTTCAACATCGCCGCTTGCGAAATCGATGGCGAAATCGCTGTTGCGAAAATGGTAGTTCAAAAAATAATCGCGGATCGCATCGCCCTTGTAACCAAGGCAGAGGATAAAATTCTTGATCCCAAAAGAATGGTAATGCTTCATGATGTGCCATACCACGGGTCGGCCGCCGATTTCGACCATGGGCTTGGGCTTGAATTCGGTTTCCTCCCGCAGCCTGGTACCCAGGCCGCCGCAAAGGATGATGGCATCTAATTGGCCGATATTATGCGTGGTTAACATCAAAAGGACTCTGTGGGTGACTTGACCCGAATGATCTTAGGCAAATTGGTAGTCGCCCGGAACGGACAAACTAGCCGATTTGCTGTTGAACTTGATATTTGTTGTTGGAAAACACGAATTGACGGCCGATCCGGCGGTTGGTGTCGACCAATACCGGGGCGGCGTTATTGACCGACATGCTGATCCCCTGGCCGGGGCCAAGCGCACGAATAGTGATTACAAATAGCACGGCCAAGTCCGCAAGGGCAATGCCCAGCACCTCGGCGGCGTTTTTCAAATCTTCTGAATCGATCGGCGCCTTGTCCAGGTCCATCGGCAGGACGATAAACGACAGACCAGGCTCGGTCAGGCATTGCAACAATTTAAATTGTTGCAAAGATTCCGGCAAATCGGCCACGCCGAATTCAATAGCATCGGGGAATCCGATCATACCGTGCGGAAATTTCACGGATAATTCGCGATCAAAGCGAAACGTGCCGATTTTATTGGCGATTTCAATATGCCGGTCGCTGTCGCTTAAGGCAGGGGGAGTTTGGGACATGGATTCACGCACAGGTTCATAAATTTTTTGAGCCAACATAATTTCACCCTATATTAGAGTTAGCGCAAGAACTGTACAAGGCTAACCTTGTTTATCCTGCTAATCGTCATGTAAGAAGCTTCTAATTGTGTCTGTTCTGCACTAAGTTTGGTCATGGTTTGAGGGATATCCGCGCTTTGAATTCCTTGAACCAAATCTTCGAGACGGGAAAGCGTATCGGTATGATTCTTGTCGGTGTCGGTCATCAAACTGCCTTGCGCACCTATTTTGGCACGCAAATCCGCCAAATTGCCAATCACTTGATTCATTAGCGTCAGTGCGCCTTGCAGACGATCGCGCTGTTCTGCTGCCGGGGCGCCATCGATGGTTGCGCCAAGCCGCATCGCGTACATTAAATTCACAAACGCCGGATCGGAGGCGTTAGTGCCATACGAGATCGTCATGCCATCGTCGGCGCGGATTGAGCTGGTGGCTGTGTTGCCGTTGTAATAGCCGTAGTATTCCGCACTGGCGTTAGCGGCAATGGTAACGGGATAGGCCGCAGGCGCGGCCGGCAAAGTGGGCACAGTATATGCCGCCGGGGCGTTAAGATTAATCGGCATTGCCAGTGTGCCGCCCCAGCGGGTGGTATCGACGGGACGGGTGTTGGTCACGCTGCCCGAGAATATATATTTGCCATCTTGCTGCCGATTCAGTTCGGCGGCGACGTTGTCGAATGCTGCCCGCGCTTGTGGCGCCAGCGCCATGACATCGGCATTATTGGCATTGAGGGCATTGACCAAAAGTGTCCGATAAGCCTCGGCCGATCTTTGGATCTTATCGATGCTGGCTTCGTATTGGTCTACACGATCGCTGGCGACTTTGATGTTGTCCTGATAGCGTTTGAATTTGATGTAACTATTCTCGAAGCTCAGTACATTTTTTGCTTGCGGAGCGATGTCGGCATAACTCTGTCCAGCTCGTCCGGTTGCAGACATGATTTGCAAATCCGCCAAGCGAGATTGCGATTGCCCTATCTGCAATTGGAGGCTAGTGAAACGGGCGAAGTCGCCGACACGAAAAGACATGATCTACCTCGCCGAATGTTGCAAGCTGGTTTTGCCGAAATGCGGCTTGGATTTGATGCGCGGAGAATTAATTACCACCTGTTCGTCCAGGGCGATTTGCTCACCCGTCATTAAATTTCTGCGGTGCAAAGAGAAATGATAAAAATTAAGTTTGCGCATATGTTTATCCCTTGGCTAGTTAGCGAATGATGCTTTCAAGCTGTTCAAACATTTGATTAACGATTTGAATGACTTTTGCCGAAGCGTTGTAAGCGTTTTCCAACACCACCATCTGCGACATTTCCTCGTCAATATTTACGCCGGTGTCGGATGCCATCCGTTTGTCTAAATTATCCATGCTGGCGGTAGCGATTTCATTATCATTACGTGCCTGTTGAGCCAAATTTGCGTTCAAGCCGATCATGGAGGCAACGTAATCTGCAATCGTGCTGTTCATTCCTGGTAGACCACCAGTAGCACTAAAAGCATAGCTGGTGGTAAATACGCCAGCCAGAGCCTGAGCGATGCTACCGTCTCCTGGCGCAATCCCGTTTTGCCCCACGCCTGCGGTCAGGGAAAGCTGAGCACGCGAGACAAAGCCAGGATTAGAAATCAAAGTCGGATTTACTGCTAAGGACAGCGCCAAATCACCGGCTTGGGCAGGGTTATCCCCGCCCACCAGAAAATCATTCATGCCAAAGTTATTCGAGAAACCCAACCCGCCGACATTCGAAGTGTTTTCATTAATGGCAATGCCATTGGCAGCATTGGCGGCTTGGATACGTAACTGGCCGTTGACCAGACTGGCAGTGCCGTTTACACCAAGGGCGGTGTTGATGGCGGTAATTAAATCGCCAACAGTGGCGGTAGTAGACAAATCTATGTCGGCGTTGGCAACAATGCTGCCATTGGCGTCGACGACACTAATCCGGGTAATGCCCGTCGCCGTAAGCGCGGTGCCGTTGGTAAGGCCGCCTAATGTTCCCGTTAAGGTACGTTGCGCGGGCAGGCTAGTGCCGCGATTGTGTTGGGCATTTAAATTGTTACGCAAGGACAAAGCAGCCGCATCCAGTTGCGCCATTTGGTTTTGCAAGGTTGTGTCGCGTAAATCGATTAAGGCGCGTAGTTTGCCGCTGGCAACCCGGCTGGTCAAATTGCCACTGCCGCCAATGGTGAT
>CANGQU010000154.1 GCA_947456345.1 Alphaproteobacteria bacterium
ATTATACCGGGCTGCAAAACGCTGTCAACCGCTGTTTTGCGATTACCTGCGCCCTGCCGGGGGGTTTTAAAAAATTGTGGAAAACCTTACCACCGATTATTTTTAGACTTTTTGGGAAATAATCTATCCCAAGGCCTTATTACGCTTGCGGGCGTAACAATTGCCGAATTTGCGTTTGCACCACATCGATCTCGGCCATACCATCGATCGAGGTCAGTTTGCCCTTGGCCTGATAATAGGGCAAAATCGGCGCGGTCTGCTCCCGATATGCCGCCAGACGCTTGCGCACCGTATCGGCGCGATCATCGTCGCGGCGGACGAATTGACCAAAACCGCATTTGTCGCACACGCCTTCGCGCGCGGGCTTTTTGAATTTGTCGTGATAGCCCTCGCCGCACGCGGCACAAGAAAAACGTCCAGCGATGCGTTCAACCAAGGCGTCTTCGTCAACCCGCATTTCAATTACGTGATCCAATTTCAATTTGCGGCGCGCCAGCATTTTGTCCAAAGACTCGGCCTGCGGCACGGTGCGCGGGAAACCATCCAAAATAAAACCGTTATTGGCATCGGCTTCGGAAATGCGGTGTTCGATCATTTGAATCACCACCAGATCCGGCACCAATTGGCCTTGGTTCATATAATTTTGAGCCAACTGCCCCAAATCGGTGTGATGCTTGATGTGCTCGCGCAGCATATCGCCGGTGGCGATCTGCATCAGGCCAAAATGCTCTTGCAGCATCCGGGCCTGGGTACCTTTGCCTGCTCCGGGCGGGCCGAGCAGGATCAGGTTCACGCCCGCCCCCGTAATTTGGCTTTTTTGATCAGGCCTTCGTATTGATGCTGGATCAAGTGGGCGTTAATTTGCTGCACGGTATCCAAAGTGACGGATACGACGATCAACAAGCTGGTGCCGCCAAAATAAAACGGTACGGCATGTTCGGCGATCAAAAATTCCGGCAGCAAACAAACCAAAGCCAGGTACAAAGACCCCAAGACAGTCAGGCGGGTCAGCACGAAGTCCAAGTAATTGGCCGTGGTCGCACCCGGACGAATACCCGGCACAAAGCCGCCGTATTTACGAAGATTCTCTGCGGTTTCTGCGGGGTTGAACACAATTGCGGTATAGAAAAAAGCAAAAAAGATAATCAACAGGGCGTAAAGCGCCATATAGGCCGGTTGACCATGCGCCACATGGGTGGCGATCCAACGCAACCACTCGGGGCTGTCGCCATGCACAAAACCGGTGAAGGTCAGCGGCAGCAACAACAAAGAGCTGGCAAAAATCGGTGGAATAACCCCGGCGGTGTTCAATTTCATCGGCAGGAAACTGCTCTCGGCCTGGGTGGCCCCTTGGGCGGTTTGGCGGCGCGGATATTGCACCACAACTTTGCGCATCGCGCGCTCGCAAAATACAATAAAGGTGATCACGGCAATCGCCATTACCACCAGCACCAACAAGAAGGTGGTGGAAATTGCGCAGGTGCGGGCCAATTCAAACAATTGCGCAAAAGCGGTCGGTAAATGTGCAACAATGCCCGCGAAAATAATCAGCGATTGGCCATTGCCAATACCGCGCGCAGTAATTTGTTCACCCATCCACATCAAAAATAACGTGCCGCCAGTCAAGGTGATGACGGTGACTACACGGAAAAACATGCCCGGATCGGTAACAGCGGAGCCGACAGTGCCGCGCATCCCCTCGAGACCGATGGCGATGGCATAGGCCTGAACTGCCGCCAAAGCTACGGTGCCATAACGGGTATATTGATTCAATTTTTTGCGGCCAGCTTCACCTTCTTTTTTCAAGGCTTCCATGCTGGGCACGATCGCGGTACATAGCTGCACGATGATCGAGGCCGAGATATACGGCATGATGTTCAGAGCAAAAATCGACATGCGGGAAATAGCACCGCCGGCAAACATATCGAGCATGCCCAATACGCCGCCCGCATTCTGGCGGAAAATATCGTTCATGATTACGGGATCAATGCCCGGCAGGGGAATATAGGTGCCGAAACGGTAAGCGATCAAAACGCCCAGGGTGAACCAGATGCGTTTTTTCAATTCCGTGGCTTTGGCAAAAACGCCAAAGTTCATGTTCGAGGCTAATTGTTCGGCAGCGGAAACCATTGCGTGATCCTTATTTGATAACTTGGCATCAAAAAAGGTATCGGGGATCAGGTTTCAGGTGTCAATTTTACATAGCGCCTGAAACCTGAAACCTGAAACCTATTTTTTGCCGCTATTGGCCTTGGCCTCGGCGGCCTTGGCGGCGGTCGCGCGCGCTTTTTCGCGGCGGGCAGCGAAGCTGTTGGTAGGCTCGGCGCGGGCCGGGCGCAATTCTACAACATTGCCGCCAGCTTTTTTAACGGCTTCCGCAGCACCCTTGGTGGCGGCGAACACTTCGATGGTGACAGCGGCTTTGATCTCGCCGCCGCCTAGCAATTTAATGCCATCGCGGACTTGCGGAATCACATGCGCGTCTTTGAGACCTTGGGCATTCAAGCTGGCACCAGCTTTGATCTTGCCGCTATCAACCGCTTGTTGCAGCATGCGCAAAGTGACTTCGACCAGATCCATTTGATTGGGCTTAGTGAAACCGCGCTTGGGCAAACGGCGGTGAATCGGCATTTGGCCGCCTTCAAAACCTTTGATGCGTACGCCGGTGCGCGCGGTTTGACCCTTGCCGCCGCGGCCGCAAGTTTTACCGCGACCCGAACCGATGCCGCGGCCTAAACGCCGGGACAGTTTGTGGGCGCCGCTGTTGTCTTTGATTTCATTCAGTCTCATGGTCCAAACTCCTAGTGCCGCTTAGGCGGGATTACTTAACTTCTTCGACGGACACCAAATGGTGGACCCGGCGGATCATGCCGCGTACCGACGGCGTATCTTCGAGCACGCGCGAGCGATGCAGTTTATTCAAGCCCAAGCCGATCAGGCTTTTTTCCTGGATCGACTGGCGGCCCAATTTGCTGCCGATTTGCGTGACTTTGATTTTTGCTTTGCTAGCCATCGTTACACCTTAATTTTTAAGCGATATCAGCGGACGCACGGTCCACGATGTCGGTGACTTTTTTGTTGCGACGCGCGGCAATCGTGCGCGGCGAGCTGGTATCCAGCAATGCCGCCATCGTAGCACGCACCATGTTGTGCGGATTGGACGAGCCCAAAGACTTGCCGACCACATCGCTAACGCCCAGAGCTTCGAACACGGCGCGCATCGGGCCGCCGGCGATGATGCCGGTCCCCGGAGGAGCCGAGCGCAAATGCACCTTGCCCGCGCCGAATTTGCCGAACACGTCATGGTGAATGGTGCGGCCTTCGCGCAATGGCACGCGAACCATATTGCGGCGCGCCTGATCCTGCGCTTTGCGCATTGCGTCTTGGACTTCTTTGGCTTTGCCTTTGCCGTAACCGACACGGCCTTTGCCGTCACCAACGACTACCAGCGCTGCGATCGAGAAACGCTTACCGCCCTTGACGGTTTTCGACACGCGGCCGATATACACCG
>CANGQU010000155.1 GCA_947456345.1 Alphaproteobacteria bacterium
GCTGCACGCGGCGCCAGGCGGCGACGTTGCGGTTATGCTCGTCCAGGGTCTTGGCGAAAACATGGCCACCCTTGCCATCGGCCACAAAATAATATTCATCCGTGCTGGGCGGGTTTAACACCGCTGCGATACTGGCGCGGCGGGGCATGGCAATTGGCCCGGGCGGCAAACCCGCGCGGGTATAGGTGTTATACGGATGATCGCGGCGCAAATGCCCCGTGCGCAATCCATCGGGCAAATCAATATCCAGCATCGCCATCGCATACGCCACAGTTGGATCGGCCTGAAGCGGCATGCCACGGCGCAGGCGGTTGATATACACCGCCGCCACCCTGCCCCGTTCGACATCAAGCGAGGTTTCTTTTTCTACGATCGAGGCCAACGTTACCGCCTCGGCCCAATTTTGGATCGGTAAATCGGCGGCGCGGTGTGGCCATAATTCCGGCTCGAGCGCGCGCATCGCCGCCTGCATCCGCGCCAATAACACTGCCCGCGTCTCGCCGCGTGTAAACGCATAAGTGTCGGGCAGCACGCTGCCCTCGGCAATGCTTGGTAACTCTCCCGTCAAGCGGTTATCATTGGCCAAAGCTGTGCGCACATCGTCGGCATTGCCCCCCTCGATGATGGTGAGAAAATGCTGCACCACCTCGCCCTTGATGATTTTTTTCTGTACCGCTTGCATCGAGGCGGCGATAGGAAATTGGTATTCACCGGGTTTTAATTGCCCCGCCGCACCCTGCCACAAGGTCATGGCCACAAACACATATTGGGAATGAATAATGCCGGAATTTTCCAATTGCGCCGCAATCCCGCGCAAGCCCTGACCGGGCGCGATCACCACCGTCGCTTCGGCAGGGGCCGGACCCGGCGCAAGCCAAGCATTACGGGCGTAAAATACCAAACCCGCCATATTCGCCACAACAACGAATACAGTTACCGAAAAAACAATAAATGCCAGACGCCAGGATGGGGACATGCCCTGGATTTTATATCATATCGCCGCCGATGAAAATGAAATTAGCGCTTCCGCTCCAACACCCACATAATTCTTGTGTGTGGGCGTTCGTTAGCATCTGCGGATCGACTAAGCTGTTCGTAATAACCAACTTGAGTCAACGGACTTTGTTTTAGCAGCCTATCAATTGTATCTAAATTCGCCTGTGATGATATGCCATAATATAATCTGCCCCCGGGAGATAAATGCTCACCCGCGTTCTGTAAAACTATTTTAGAAAATTGGTGCGCTGGATCGAATGCGGCTTGCTCGATTCCGGCATGTGTCGCATGGTCCCAAAACGGCGCGTTGCAAACAATAACATCGTATTTATGGGCTTTATTCGGGAAACCATCGGCCGTAAAAAGCGCTACTCTTGAATAATCCAAAAAACCGTTTGAATGTACATTCTTCTGCGCATTCTCTACGGCAGCACGATTTATGTCGCTGAAAGTAACGTGGTCTGCTCCGGCCCGCAAACAGTGCAAACCGATAACGCCGCTGCCACAACCTAAATCCAAAACCCGTTTGCCCTTTAAACTTAAATTCTGGTCGGCGATTAAATGATTCGCCATAAAAGCACCGGATCGCGACAATGTCGGCGATAGAACTTGCGGATCCAGCTTGAACTTAAAGCCGTAAATTTCTACAGGTTCTTGGCCCAAAGCAATTTTACGCTGCTCTTCGAGCAATTTGGCAACCTCGGAAATTTCTTGCACCATCTAACCCTCTTGATTCTTTTTAAGAAAAACCCAATTGCCTTGTTTAAACAATAAAATAGGCTTTTCAAGCAAAATATATACGCATTTTACACATATTTTGATGTAATATCCTTCCATGATTACTATCAAACAGATTAAGGCTGCTCGTGCATTGCTAGACTGGAGCCAGCAGCAGCTGGCAGACGCATCCGGCCTATCGTTAGCAGCGATCAATAACCTAGAGCGCGGCATTGGCTCCCCTCGCCAGGAGACCATTAGGCAAATCGAGAGATCTCTTCGTTCCGCCAAGATTGAATTTATCGGCGAGGCAGGCGTTCAGCTGAGTGAAAACGCCTTTAACCTTGAGATACTTGATGGCAAACAAGGCATTATCACCTTGCTGGAAGATATTTATGAAACACTGGCGCCGATATCAGGGGAGGTTTTGCTAAGCGGCCTCTCCGAAGAAAAGTGGGAAAAAGAGTTTGCCGCAGTTTTAGAAGAGCATGTTAGCAAACGTAAAGCCGCAGGTATAACTCACCGCCTATTGATATGCGAGGGCGATGACAAAACCAGAATCGACAAAGAGTCCTATCGCTGGGTGCCCAAAATTCTTTTTTATCAGTCCCCTTATTATGTCTATCACAACAAACTGGCCTTGATTACCTGGCAACGCAAGATCAAGGTCATTATCATCGAAAACGAAGAAATCGCAGAAACGTTCCGCCGACAGTTCAATCAAAATTGGGAATCGGCAACCCCTTTACCCAAATAACAATTCTTTGCGTAAAAAAATAAATACCTTGCCAAGTCCAAAAATAAGAAAAAGACCGATAACATAAAGTTACTTTAGGTATTTTACGTTAAATAGCCCTTAATGTCCCTATTTTTTCTATTGATTAATATATCCTTTTGATATATTTTCTTATCCATTAGCAAAACGATAGCCGATAACGGCAACAGAGTAACAGGGGCAAGGCGATGCAAAATACGATCAATCCATTGGCGGCTGGCGATAATCAGTTCAACAAATTGCTGTTTGAATTGGAACAAGTCAATTTACGCTTGTTGCTGGAAATCAAGCAATCGCAAATGGTCAGATCCCAAGACGGCGCCGCGAAAACGGCGCGGCAATTGCAACAATCTCTCCGCCGCCCCAAGGGCGGCACGACGCCCAAGACGGAAAAGCGGGCCTAGCAAAATCATGCAGCCGACAATGCAAGCCCCACCCCAATTTTTATCCCCTTGCCATTTATTGGCCTGAACCCTAAATCTCGGTCACTGATTAACCTTTATAAAGATGGATTTCCCATGACCAATATTGTTGTTCTTTATCATTCCGGCTATGGCCATACCAAAAAAGTTGCGGAGCATGTTGGCCTAGGCGCGCAAAAAGTGGCCGGAACCAAGGTCCAAGTCATCGACGTTGAAACCGCCCAAAAAGATTGGGCGCCATTAAATGCGGCGGATGCGATTATTTTTGGCTCGCCCACCTATATGGGGAGCGTCTCGGCCCCTTTCAAAGCATTCATGGATGCCAGTTCGCAAGTCTGGTTTGGCTTCGGCTGGAAAGACAAAGTCGCCGCTGGCTTCACCAATTCCGGTAGCCCGTCAGGCGATAAATTGAACGCCTTACAGCAAATCAGCATTTTTGCCGCACAGCACGGCATGATTTGGGTTGGCACCGGTTTGATGCCCTCGGCCGATGCAGCGGGCAATTATGGCAAAGGCAAGTTAAACCGGCTGGGCTCGATGCTTGGCGTGATGACCCAATCCGACAATGCCCCGGCCGATGTTACCCCACCGCAA
>CANGQU010000156.1 GCA_947456345.1 Alphaproteobacteria bacterium
ATTGGCAAGCGGTGCAATCGGGACACCTAGATGCCGATAAAATGGGCGCTAACTTTATCCGTGAAACATACAATCATTTCCAAAGAACTGGGAATATTCCTTGTTTTTTTGTTCCCCCGGAAGCAAGAAAACACTTTAAAATGCATGATGCCGAAATTTATACCTTGTTGGATCAAGTTCAACAGGTGTTCATCCAAACTTACGCCACTCTTTATTGCACCCCTGTTTCCGAGCGCTGATTTTTCTTGGCGCGGTGACGGAATGCCCGTAAACTTTGGCGGTGATTGAAACCCCCTCGCCCAATTTTGATGCCCGCAACGCGCCGGTATCGCTTATTATCTTGCATTATACCGGCATGCCCACCGCCCAGGCGGCCATCGCGCGGCTATGCGATCCAGCAGCAAAAGTGAGCGCGCATTATACAGTCGACGAGGATGGCGGCATCCACCGCCATGTCGCCGAGGCTAACCGCGCCTGGCATGCCGGGATTTCCTATTGGCGCGGTCAGCGCGATATCAACGCTATTTCCATCGGCATCGAAATCGTCAACCCCGGGCATGAATTCGGCTATCGCAGTTTTCCACCCGCGCAAATGCAAGCGGTGCGCGATTTATGCCAAGACATTATGCGCCGCCATGCTATCCCCGCCAAAAATATATTGGGCCACAGCGACGTAGCAGTCGCGCGCAAAATTGATCCGGGTGAATTATTCGATTGGCGCTATTTGGCCGAATACAGTATTGGCGTTATGCCCCCCGCCCACGCCACCGCCGCGCCGGATATGACCCTGGCGCAAAAATTATTGGCGGAATTTGGCTATGAGACGGCGGATCTGGCGCAAACCATCACCGCTTTTCAGCGGCATTTTTGTGCCAGCGAATTGAATCGCGGCCTGACGCCCATAACGATGGGGGCGTTGGTCGCAATTAGTACCTAGTGCTTAGTACCTAGTGCTTAGTACCTAGTACTAGGCACTTGGTACTTGGTACTTAATAGCCCCTAGCCACTAACCACTCTCCACTCTATACTGTCCACGCCAGATCGCCGGATGATTGCGGGCCGCAAGGCTCGAGGAAAGTCCGGACTCCACCAAAACACGGTGGCGGCTAATGACCGCCGGGCGCGAGCCCAGGGAAAGTGCCACAGAAATTATACCGCCGGTCGCAAGACAGGTAAGGGTGAAATGGTGCGGTAAGAGCGCACCGCGCCGCTGGTAACAGCGGTGGCAGGGCAAACCCCACCGGGAGCAAGATCAAATAGGCCCAGCGCGTGGTGGCAACACCACAGCCGCGTTTTGGCGGTGTTGGGCGGGTCGATCGCTCGAGGTGGCTGGCAACAGCCATCCCAGATAAATAATCGTCGCCAGCAATGGTACAGAATCCGGCTTACAGGCGATCTGGCTTTTTCGGTTACTGGTTATTGGTTAATGGTTTTATGACCGTTTGACTTGGAAAAGAGACTCTTGTCATTCCGGCGCAAGCCGGAATCCAGGGGCCAAAAATCCTTGTGCCCGCTCATGGATCCCGGCTTTCGCCGGGATGACGGGGGGCTAACTTTAACAATAACCAACTACCACTAACCAACCGACCATCACATCGCCAACTCGCGGCCCCAATGATTGGCGATGCGGGTGCCCAGGGCTTTGACCCCCGCCTGCTCGGCTGTGACCAAGACCCGTTCGGGCAAGTTGGCCAAGGCTTGGCCCACACGCGCCAGCAATGTGTTCCCGGCCTGCGCCGCTTCTTGTTGCAGCATCGGTTGCATCATCATGCCGCCCGCTTGGCGCAGAGTTATTTGCGCCAGGCCGCGCTCGCCACTGCTCATGCCATTGGCAATGACGACGGCGGCATTATCGGCATGCAGTTGCTCGATCCCCGCCTGCCGCAAGGATACTGGGGCCAGCATGCGACCGATGTTTTGCTGCCACTGCGCCAATAACGGTAATAGCAACACGCCGCTTGTAACCGTCATCGCGGCATCCAACGCATTCAAATAAGGATTTTTCTGCTCACCGCCAAAAGCAGTGCGGCCCAAATGCGCCAACGCCGGGCGTATTTTAAAATTCCGGCACGACTCGGCCAATGATTTCGTATTGCGCCGATCCTTTCGAACGTGACGCTGCCAAGCCCAACCGAGAGCCGCCAGAGTTTCACACGATGCGACTTTTAAGGCATAGGCGCCGAACACCGCGCCGCCCATCATCGCCGCACCAAAACCCATTGCCCCGGTGATCACAACAATGCCGCCGATTATTCCGGCGTTACGGCAATATGGATTTTGCAATGCCACCAAGCCCCGGCGAGCGCAAAATTTCACCGGGGCTAAACGGCAAATTCCGTCCCAAAGCGCAGGCACAGGTTTTGGCATTACCAAGCGGGTTTGCAGTTTTTTATGCGTCCATTTGATAAAGGGCTGCACCGCAAGATAACTGTTTCTAAGCCAGCCCTTGGCCCGACGCGCAGTTTTGACAACATGTCGGCTGGATTGCCGCAATACATGAGGCGTTTTCTCCGCCGCTGCGTCGGCCATCACCTCATCGGTAAGTGTCGCCGTAAGCCCCGCAATAAAACCGGACATACAAACCCCTTACTAGATATTAAATTACTATTATTTGTATCTTATAATTACATTAATGTCAATTAGACATATAAATTAATATTAATATTGCTTTTTATCGGGTTTTGGCCGGCTCATCAGGCGCGTCAGCGCAATATTCATTCCACTATCGTTACAAATACAACAAAACCCACACCTACCCCAAGCTTATCCACAATTACCCATTGACACCCATGTCATCCCATGATATCCCATTAATAAGGGCCGTAAATTCCATCTCGGTTTCAAGTTTTTCCTCCAATACCCATTATTTGAAACAAAGTTACAAAACGAGATGGAATTTATGGTTCGGGCGACGAGACATATTCCATGCCCCGCCGCCACCCAGTCCAAAGGTCACCACAAGCTTCCATGTCCTTATTCCTGGCCACGCATATCAACAAAATCGACAAAAAGGGCCGTGTTTCCGTCCCCGCCGGTTTTCGCGCGACGCTGGCCAAACAAACATTCCAAGGCGTTGTTTTGTTCCGCTCGCTCCGCACCGCCGCCATCGAAGGCTGCGGCATGGACCGGATGGAACGGCTCAGCAGCGGGATGGATGATTTCACCCAATTCTCCGGCGCACAAAATGATTTGGCCGCCAGCATCTTTGCCGATGCGCTGCCGCTATCTTTTGATGCCGAGGGGCGGATTTTATTGACCCCCGATTTAATCGCCCATGCGCAACTGGATGACGCCGCCGCTTTTGTCGGCTGCGGGCCAACGTTTCAAATCTGGCAACCGGCGGCGTTCAAAGCCCACCAAGCCAAAGCCCGCGCCCGCGTGCAAAGCCAAGAATTAGGCATTCGTTTAACCAAAGGCCAACCACAGGAGGAAACCAAACCATGATTGCGATTGAATCCTTTGCCCAGCCGACCCCACCCGCCAACGACAATTACATCCCCATGA
>CANGQU010000157.1 GCA_947456345.1 Alphaproteobacteria bacterium
GCCCCAGTGATATTGTGAAATCCTTTAACGGTCAAACCATCGAAGTGCTAAACACCGATGCCGAAGGGCGTTTGGTGTTATGCGATGTCATGGCCTATGTTCAAGAGAAATACAAACCCCACACCATGATCGATCTGGCGACTTTGACGGGTGCGATCGTGGTCGCTTTGGGCAGCGAATTTGCCGGGCTATTCAGCAATAATGACGAGCTGGCCAAAAACCTATCCCGCGCCGGGGATGCGGTCGGCGAAAAACTCTGGCGCATGCCTTTGGCCGAAGCGTATGACAAAGAAATGGAAGGCTTTCAATCCGATTTGCGCAATATTGGTAGCGGCCGCGAAGCGGGCAGCTGCACCGCAGCAGCATTTTTAGGCAAGTTCGTTGAAAAGGGCGTGGCATGGGCGCATTTGGACATCGCCGGAACCGCTTGGTCCAAGAAAGACCAGGGCGCAGTGCCCAAAGGCGCTTCAGCATTCGGCGTCCGCTTGCTGGATAGGTTTATCGCGGATCATTACGAATAGCTAATAACCCCTTGATTTTATGATGTGTTGACCTTATAAGCAGTGCAACATTTTCATTCACGCAAGGATCTATTATGGCTATCGAACAAACCTTTTCCATCATCAAACCCGATGCGACCCGCCGTAACATCACCGGCAAAATCAACGCCATCATCGAGGCGACTGGTTTGCGCATCGTTGCGCAAAAGCGCATTCACATGACGCTGGCGCAAGCGCAGCAATTTTATGCCGTTCACCGCGAGCGGCCGTTTTTCGGCGAATTGACGGAATTTATGGCATCAGCGCCGGTGGTGGTGCAGGTATTGCAAGGTGAGAACGCGGTTGCCAAATATCGCGAAGTTATGGGCGCTACTAACCCCGCCAATGCTGCGCCTGGCACGATCCGCAAAGAATGCGCGCTGTCGGTTGGCGAAAATTCGGTGCATGGCTCGGATTCTTTGGACAACGCCAAAATCGAAATCGCCCATTTCTTCGGCGGCATTGAAATCGTCGGCTAATGGCGGTCGGATTATAGATTATAAAAAACCACGCGCAGGCGTGGTTTTTTTATGCCCCAGCGCATGGGGGCGCATCAGACCAAAAACAAGGCCATGCCAACCAAGACAACGATGGTTGCGATAACGGCAATTTTGGTTAGCTTCAGCATGCCGCCATAAGTTTTTTGCGCGTTGAGCAAATATGGATCGTTCGAAGGGGTAGGGGTTTGTGCCATGATTTCCTCTGTTGTCGTGATAGCCACAGACTAGTTTTTAACCGCAGGCAGGTCAAGAATTTCAACGCGGCCATTTTTAATTCGCAGTCGGTCTTGGCAAAACAACTGCACTGTTTCTGGATAAATTTGGTGTTCCAATGCCAACACCCGCCCCCCCAAGGTATCGGGGGTATCGCCGGGCAATACGGGGCAGGCGGCTTGCAGAATGATCGGCCCTTCGTCCATGCCAGGGGTCACAAAATGGGTGGTACAGCCATGTTCCACTCCGCCATTGGCCAGCACCCGCGCATGGGTGTCCAACCCCTTGTAGTTTGGCAACAAGGAGGGGTGAATATTGACCATCTTGCCCGCCCAATCCAAAACCAGTTTTTCCGATAGGATGCGCATAAATCCGGCCAGACAGACTAGGTCAACGCGCAGATCGGTCAATATCCGATGCAGTTCTGCATCATAAACATCCCGCGCTACGCCTTGGCTGGGATGGTTGATGGTGGCAACGCCGAATTGCTGTGCGATACCAAGCCCAGCCGCATCGGCGCGGTTGCTGATCACGGCAACAACTTCTGCGGTGGTGACCGGTACGGGTGCCAGGGGGTTATAGACCGCATCCAAGAGCGCGCGCATATTGCTGCCCCGGCCCGAGATCAGTATGGCCAGCCGTTTTTTATGGGCTGAGCCTGACATTACCTAGACCCACGCCTTGTCCATGTTTTTGAACAAGACTGCCCGGTCGCTTTCCATGCGGGGGACAACTTGGCCGATGCGATAAACGCGCTCGCCAGAATTTGTGAGCGCTTTTTGTACTGCCTCCGCCTTGTCGGGCGAGGTGACAACAATCATGCCAATCCCGCAATTGAAGGTACGGACCATTTCATCGATCGGTACGCCGCCGGTTTTCATCAGCCATTGGAACACCGGTGGCAATGGCCAAGCGGCCAGATCGATTTCCGCCGATACTTGCGGCGGTAGGACGCGCGGCGTGTTTTCCAGCAAGCCGCCGCCGGTGATATGGGCCAGCGCCTTGATCGATTGCTGCCGCACCAGCGGCAAGCAGCTTTGGACATAAATACGGGTGGGCGTTAACAACGCTTCGCCCAGCGACATATCCTTGGCAAAGGGCGCGGTGCCGCGATAATCGAAGCCGATATCGTTGACAATTTTACGCACCAAAGAAAATCCGTTGGAATGAATGCCATCCGAGCCCAGGCCGATCAACACATCGCCCGCTTGCACATTGCTGCCGGTCAGCAACATATCGCGCTCGACCGCACCAATGGCGAATCCGGCCAGATCGTAATCTTCGCGGCTATACATTCCCGGCATTTCCGCCGTCTCACCGCCGACCAAGGCGCAGCCAGCGATTTTACAGCCAACGGCAATACCCGCAATAACTTCACGCGCGGTTGAAACATCCAAATGGCCTGTTGCGTAATAGTCCAAGAAAATCAAGGGCTCCGCGCCCTGTACGATTAGATCGTTGACGCACATCGCCACTAAATCAATACCGACGGTATTGTGCTTGCCGTATTCAATAGCGATTTTCAATTTCGTGCCGACGCCGTCGGTGGTGGAAATCAATAACGGGTCCTGATACCCCGCGCCGCGCAAATCGAAAATTGCGCCGAAGCCGCCCAAACTGCCGTCCGCGCCGGGACGGGCCGTGGCACGGGCCAAGGGTTTGATGATTTCAACCAAGGTGTTGCCAGCGTCGATATCGACCCCGGCTTGCTTATAAGTACGTTTAATGACCATTCTCCATCTGAAATCATCGCTTGGTGCTAGGATCGCACGGGTAGATTGTCTATAATCTTTGCTGCGCCCAGCTTATTATCGCTTACCTTGATAGCGCAAAGAGGAGCTTGATGCCAAAACATTTTTTTAAAATCCTGCTCTGCTGCGCCTTGATCTGGCAATTCAGCGTCAGTGCCACCTATGCTCAGGTGCCGGATCCCATGTTGGCCGCGATATTCAAGGTTCAGGGCGTCACGATTACCATCGAAGACACCGACATCCCCCAAGCCAAGGCCAAGGCCTTGCTGGCGGCGCGTAACGAGGCGGCACAACGCTTATTGCAGCGGGTTACACCCAATGCCTATCACCCCAAATGGCAAAAGACCGACAAGCTGCCGTTGCCGCGCTGGATCCAAAGCACCGCCATCCGCAACGAGCGAACCAGTAATAGCAAGTATTCCGCCGAATTTGATTTCACTTTTCGGCCAACGGCGGTGCAGGATTTTTTGGCCGAGCAGTCGATACCCTGTTTAAC
>CANGQU010000158.1 GCA_947456345.1 Alphaproteobacteria bacterium
CACCACCACTTTACCCAACCCATTTGCGGCCACAGCCGCGCCCGTTCAGCCCAGCACCAATATTTTCAATCCCGCTGGTACGGTCAATATCGCACCAGCCCCGATTCAAACCCCCGCCAATACCGCGCCGCGTTTGCAAACCCACACCGCCACGGCCGAAGGCGGCCGCCGTTTGGTTGTCGGCCCCGGCATTTCATTGGGTGGCGAAATCTCGACTTGTGATGTGCTGGTGATCGAGGGGGCGGTTGCCGCCACCTTAAAAGATTGCAAGCAAATCGAAATCGCCCAAGGCGGCCAATTCAAAGGCAATGCCGAAATCGACAACGCCATCATCGCCGGATCCTATGATGGCAATTTGACCGTGCGCGGGGTTTTGCACCTAGCGCCCGGCGCGCGCGTTACCGGCAGCCTGCGGTATGCCCAGCTGATCGTCGAAGCCGGGGCCGAAATCAATGGCGAGTTGCAATCCCTGCACGCGCAAACCCCCGCCCGTGCGGCCGCACCGGCTGGTAACGGCAAAGCGCAACGCGGCGGTGCTTATTACGCCAACCCCGCTGCCGCGGGCTCGAGTTTTTAAGCCGAAGACTTGAGGGTTTTATCCCGATAATTACAATCCGCCGCAACCGGGCATTGCCCGCATAATGGCGTTTGCGCCTTGCAGATATAACGCCCGTGCAAAATCAACCAGTGATGCGCGTGGCGCAAAAATTCCGCCGGAATGCGTTTGAGCAAATTATCCTCAACCGCGCGCACATTTTTACCCGGTGCCAAGCCCGTGCGATTGGCCAAGCGGAATACATGCGTATCCACCGCCATGGTGGGCTGCCCGTAAAAACAATTCAACACCACATTCGCGGTTTTGCGTCCCACGCCCGGCAAAGATTCCAAATCTTCGCGCCGATCAGGGACTTGCCCGTCATAAACATCCACCAAACGCTGCGCGAGGGCGATGACGTTTTTCGCCTTGGCCCGCCACAACCCGATGGTCTTGATATGCTGCGCCACACCCGCCTCGCCCAAGCTCAGCATTTTTTGCGGGCTGTCGGCGATGGCAAACAAACCCGCCGTGGCTTTGTTGACACCTTTGTCGGTCGCTTGGGCGGACAGCACCACCGCCACCAATAACGTAAACGCGTTGGTGTAATGCAGTTCGGTCACAGGTTCGGGGTTGGCGGCGCGCAAGATCGTGAAAAAATTTTCGATCTGCGCCACCGACATTTTTTTGCTGGCCATGAGCCTTACCCTAACTCCTCACGACTCATTACTCACGACTACCTATTAAATCATCCATCCCATAAAATCCGGGTGGCTGGGTGATCAACCAGCGTGCCGCGCGCAGGGCGCCGGCCGCGAATACGGCGCGGTCGATGGCGCGATGCTCGAGAGTAAGAACTTCCTGCGCATTGGCGAAATGCACGGCATGATCGCCAATAATGCCCCCCAGACGCAGGGCATGAATCGGCGGTAGTTGCCCGCCGCGTGCCGCCATTTCGGCCAAGGCCAAGCCCGTGCCGGATGGCGCGTCTTTTTTGTGCTGATGATGCGCTTCGACAATTTCGATTTGATATTCGGGCGGTAAATCCCGCGCCGCCCGCATCACCAATTGCCGCAGCACGTGAATGCCCAGTGAAAAATTCCGCGCATAAAAAATGGGCGTGCGTTTAGCCGCATCGCGCAAGATTTGCATTTGCGCCGCATCCAGGCCAGTCGTGCCGATCACCAGCGGCTTGCCGGTTTCCGCTGCCCACGCAGCGTGTTGCACACTGGCGCTGGGGCTGGTGAAATCGATGGCGATATCCGCCGAACGCAACGCCGTGCGCGCATCATCGGCGCGGCTCAAGGGCGTTGCCGCCCAGGTCGGATCGGCCAACGCCGCCGCCATCAACAATTTGCCCATGCGGCCATGGCCGCCCAGAACGATTATCGAGATTTTGGTCATAACCTATTCCATGCCGTAGATTACGATTTTTGGCAATCGGGCTTGACCATCATGGCGGAAATTAATTATTGTATTTATATAAGATATAATTATACTGCTCACATAGAAGTCATCTTAGGCCGTCGCATCGATGGGACACGCCGTTAAAATTTTGGAGCATAAAAATGGCTACACGTGAATTACCGTCCCTGATTGATGATGTGCAAACGGATTTGATTCGTCTTGAATATGGCTTCATGGATGAAAGCCGTTCAAGCTGGTTCAGCCCGCGTGCTTTATTGGCGGTTCCCCCGCTCAATCGATTATTGCAGCAAGATCAAATCGCCTGCGTAGCGGCCGTGGTACACCATGTAAGACAGCAAATGCAGGCGCGCAAGGACGAGCTGCCACAGAAAATGTGGATTACCTTTGGACTGCCTGGGAAAATAATTGATGGATCCAAAATCGAGAAATTAGCCGCGCAGCACCAAAAATCGTCACCCCAGGAGACACAACAACGCAATGACTTGATTGCGTATCTGGCGACTCATCATAACAATTCAGGTTTTTGGTCATATTTTCAGGATAAACAAAAATAAATTACTGCACTGGATTGTCGATGACGCGTTGTTGCCGGATTATCGCGCAGTCGGACCGTCCTGTTTAACCCATAAACTCTTTGACGCGCTCAGCAAAGCTGGTCGATTGCGGGGTGGTTTTGTCGCCCAAAGAATCGGCGAATTCGCGCAACGCTTTTTGCTGCGCCTTGGACAGATTCACGGGCACTTCGATCCGCGCCTCGACGAATAAATCGCCGCGCTGCTTGCTTTTCAACACGCTCATGCCCTGATGGCGCAAACGGAATTGCTGACCATGCTGCGCGCCCGCCGGAATGGTTACCGCATGCTGCTTGCCGTCAATGCCCGGCACCAAGATTTCGCCGCCCAAAGCGGCCGTGGTAAACGGAATCGGCGCAACACACAATAAATTCGCCCCATCGCGCTGGAATAGCGGATGCGGTTCGATCGAAAGAAATATATACAAATCCCCCGCCCCGCCGTTGCGCGGACCCATCTCCCCCTCGCCCGACAAGCGAATGCGCGTGCCATCTTCGACCCCGGGCGGAATGGAGACGGCCAGGGTTTTTTCGCGCTTAACCCGGCCCGAACCAGCACAAGTCTTGCAGGGTTTTTTAATCACCTGCCCCGCACCACCGCAACCGCCGCAAGTTTTTTCAATCAGGAAAAATCCCTGCTGCGCGCGCTGTTTGCCGCTGCCGTTGCAATATTGGCAAGTGGTGGGCGCGCTGCCATCGGCTGCGCCGTTACCGTTGCAATCGCCACAAGCAACCGTACCGGGCACGCGGATTTGCGTTTCCTTGCCTGTGAAGGCATCGGCCAAAGTAATCGATAGGTTATAACGCAAATCGGCGCCGCGCGTAGCGGCGCGGCCCTGGCCGCGCTGGCCCATAAAATCGCCGAACATTTCTTCGAAAATATCGGCGAAACCACCGCTGAAATTGAAATCGCCAAAACCGCCGCCACCGCCAAAACCGCCTTGCTCGAACG
>CANGQU010000159.1 GCA_947456345.1 Alphaproteobacteria bacterium
TCCGAACGGCCATAAATGACGAATCCACCCTGGGGCGTTTGTTCGGCGAAATCACCATGGCACCAAATGCCGTCAAACCGCGCGAAATACGCGTTGTGATATTTTTTACCGTCCGTGTCGCCAAAAAATCCAATCGGCATGGACGGAAAAGAGCGACGGCATACCAATTCGCCTTTTTGGCCGATCACAACTTGACCGTCATCGTCTACAACCGCCACATCCATGCCCAACCCAGAACCCATAATCTGCCCGCGATAAATAGGCGATAGGGGATTGCCCAAGACAAAGCAGGAAATAATATCCGTGCCGCCGGAAATCGAGGCTAGGCCCATATCGGATTTGATATTGCGATAGACATAATCGAAGCCTTCGGGGCTAAGCGGCGAGCCGGTCGAAGTGGTCAGGCGCAGGGGGGATAAATCATGCGTCAGCGCTGGATTTAATTCCAACTTGGCCACCGCGTCGATAAATTTGGCCGAGGTGCCGAACAAGGTGGCGCGTTCGTTTTGCAGCAAATTGAAAATCACCTGGCCGCGCTGTTGAAAGGGAAAGCCATCGTATTGCAACAGCGTGGCCCCGCTGGCCAGCGCCGTTTGCTGCCAATTCCACATCATCCAGCCGCAAGTGGTATAGTAAAATACCCGGTCATCACGGCGGATGTCGGATTGCAATTGATGTTCCTTAAGGTGTTGCAGCAACGTGCCGCCCGCGCCATGGACGATGCATTTTGGCACGCCCGTGGTGCCCGAGGAAAACATAATATACAGCGGATGATCGAAAGCCAGACGCTTGAATTGCAGCGGGGCAGCGGGTCTGGCAAATAAATCGCTGATCAAAACTGCGTTGGGTAGCCCGGTTAAATCCGGCGCGGTTTGGGTATAGGGAATGACCATCACCCGTTCCAGCGAAGGCAATTGGGCGCAGATCTCGCGCAGGCGCGGCAGGCAATCGACGACCTGCCCCTTGTAATAATACCCATCCACCGCCACCAGAATTTTTGGGGCGATTTGCTGGAACCGATCCAGCACCCCTTGGGTGCCGAAATCGGGCGAGCAGGAAGACCAGGTTGCGCCAAGCGACGCTGCGGCCAGCATCGCAGCCGTGGTTTCGGGCATGTTGGCAACAAACCCAGCAATACGATCTTGTTCGGTGATGCCAGATTGGATCAAAAATTGCTGAATCTGCGCGACATGTTGGCGCAATTCCCGCCACGACCATTGGCGGCGCAACTTCTCTTCGGCCCAAAAAACAATCGCCGCACCGTCATCATCACGCTGTAGGCAATTTTCCGCATAGTTCAATCGCGCTTGCGGGAACCATTTGGTACCGCGCATTTGCTCGGCCCCCGTGGCGGCGACAGCGCCTTTGTCGCCGATGACGCCGCATTCATCCCAAACCAGCGACCAAAAATCCGGTCGGTGATCGACCGACCATTGCCACAGGCTATGGTAATCGGGCAAAGCGCGTCCGGCGCGTTGCTCCACCAGGCGGCGAAAACCATCCATCTTGCTGGCGGCGATTTGCGCCGCGCTGGGTTGCCATAAAATAGGCAGTGATGAATTTTCGGCTGGGCGCTGGGCTGGGGCTGACATAGAATGCTCCGAAGACAAAAGTCATTCTGAGCGCAGAAAAGAATCTGGGGCCAATATACTGGCTGTGATTCAGATCCTTCGCTCCGCTCAGGATGACATTACATAGTTGAATACATTCCATGTTTAGCATTACCGCCTATCAACAACAATGGCTGACGCAAAGCCCCGTACGCCGCGCCGTTATCTGGAGCATCCTATCGGGCGTACTGTTTTCGGTAATGAGCATGCTGGTCAAATCCAGCGGGCAAAGCCTGCCTACCATGCAGGTGGTGTTCGGCCGCAGCCTGTTCGGATTGCTGTTGATATTGCCGTGGATCATCTATTATTCCCCGCACGCAGTATTCACGACCGACCGTTGGCGGCTGCAATTGGTGCGCTGCATCATCGGTATTGCCGCGATGTCGTGCACTTTTTATGCGCTGGCTAAATTGCCGCTGGTCGATGTGACGGCGATCAATTACTCCAAGCCTATTTTCATCCTGTTGCTGGCAGCGGCGTTTTTGCGCGAACGGGTCACTGCCACACAATGGGTTTTGACGGTGATCGGGTTTATCGGGATTTTGATCGTCCTCCGCCCTTTACCCGAAACTTTTGATGCGAATTATTTGGTGGCGGTACTAGCCGCGGTGCTGGTGGCATTTGCCATTACCATCGTCAAGGAATTGACTAGTTCCGAATCACCATTTTCGGTGCTAGCTTGGTTCAGTTTGCTGTCAACCGGGTTCAGCGCACCCTTCGCGTTATGGCATTGGCAAACCCCGGATTTTTGGCAATGGGTGGAGTTGGCGATGACGGGATTTTTCGGCATCGTGGCGCAATTTTGCGTGATCCGCAGTTACGCGCTGGCCCCCGCCAGTTATTTGGCACCGCTGGGGTATATCAATATATTATTCACCGGCAGTTTGGGGTTTTTGGTATTCGGCGATGTGCCCGATATCATCAGCATCTTGGGCGCGATTATCATTATGGCCAGTACGTTTTATTTAATGCGGCGGAAGAAATCGCAGCCAGAAATCGATAGCGTTACTTAGCCCGAGCGTCGCGGCCAGGTGGGGTAACCGGACCAAATCCACCGCGATCGCTGCCATATTGTCCACGTGGATTGCGCGGCTGTTGACCGCGGGCGGCGACACGCTCTCCGCCGGGCAATTGACGTGTGCCAATCCCCATCACCAACTGCCCGTCTTTGACCACATGGGGACGCCGTGCCTGGGTCTGGGTATGATTTTCGGGATGCAGCGTCAAGTATGCCGCACTGCCCACCCGCCAATCGGCATCATGCGGCAACAATGGGGTCAATTTATCCGCCATTACCGCCGGATCTCGGGTAAAAATACCGTGCTGCTGGCCAGAATGGCGGTTAAGACGATGGCGCGCCTCCTGCATCAATTGGCCGACAAATTGCTGCCGCCAGAACATGTTGGTATGGCCTAATTTTTCGTTCAGCGATTCCTGCGCGGCCATGTATTGCAACGTCGCTTGTAATAACGCGTTCGGCATCACACGCAGGGCGGCGCGGTTGATTTTGCGCAAATCCGCTTTGGTACAACGCTGCATTCCCGGTACATTCAAGCGGCTAAGTTTTTCGCCATCACGGCTGGCAAACCACCACAGGGGAATGTTTTCCGTTTTATCGGGATTGGCTTGAAATTCTTTCCACACCACCACATGCACCAAATACGCCATCGCATCCATGGTTTCGCGAAATACCGGGCGGCCTTTGGCCAGCATTTGCTGATAATTTTTGGCAAAAGCTTGTTGGGTGCATTGTTGACTGTGCGCAGTTTCGGTTTTTTCTAGCGCGTGTGGCACCAATAATCCCAAGCGCACCAACCAGCGGCGAAACATAGCCACATCATCTATGTCAGCCGCGATTTCCCGCCTAAATCCGGA
>CANGQU010000160.1 GCA_947456345.1 Alphaproteobacteria bacterium
ATCTTTGGCCTTGCTGTCGGTGGCCGGTTTTTCGACTGGCTTATCCTTGTCTTTGGCTTTGTCCTGATCGTTTTTCAAAGCACCGCGCAAATCCGCTTCGCGCCGTCCGGGCAAATTGCTTTTCTCGAGAATTTCAATTTTCGCCACCGGTACTTCGAGGTCGGGGGTGATGCCCTTGGCCTGGATCGAGGTGCCGGATGGGGTGTAATAGCGCGCGGTCGTCAGGCGCATCGCGCCATGGCCCGGAATTGGCATGATCGTTTGCACCGAACCTTTGCCGAAGGATTGCGTGCCCATGATAATCGCCCGGTGGTTGTCTTGGAGCGCACCGGCGACAATTTCCGAAGCCGAGGCCGAGCCGCCATTGATGATGACGACAATCGGCAGACCTTTTAATAAATCGCCCGCTTTGGCGTTCCAACGCTGGGTTTCCTCGACCTTGCGGCTGCGGGTCGAGACGATTTCGCCGCTATCCAAAAACGCGTCCGAGACGGCGATCGCCTGATCCAGCAACCCGCCCGGATTATTGCGCATATCAAGCACAATACCCTTGAGCTTATCTCCGGTTTTGGTTTTGATTTCTTCTAGCGCCTTGCTCAAGCCCGGATAGGTCAGTTCATTAAAGGTGGTAATGCGCACATAACCGATATCGTCATTGACGACGCGCGATTTGACCGATTGAATTTTGATCGTATCGCGGGTCAGGGTGACATCAAACGGCTCGCTCGCTTCGCGGCGGATCGATAATTTGACTTTGGTATTAACCGGGCCGCGCAGTTTTTCGACCGCCTCGGCCAGGGTCAGGCCCATGACCGCATCATTGTCGATATGAGTGACATAATCGCCGGGTTTTAGGCCAGCCTTGGCAGCAGGGGTGTCGTCGATGGGCGATACAACTTTGACCAGGCCGTTTTCCATGGTTACTTCGATGCCCAGGCCGCCAAATTCGCCCTTGGTTTGCACTTGCATGTCTTGAAAGCTTTTGGTGTTCAAATAAGACGAATGCGGGTCGAGCGAGGAGAGCATGCCGTTAATCGCATCCTCGATCAATTTTTCTTCGTTCGGCGCCTCGACATATTCCTGGCGGGTGCGTTCGAACACATCGCCGAATAAATTCAGCAATTGATAGGTTTCGGATGATTGTTTGGCTTCGCTTTTTTTGGCGTCCGCTGCGGCCAATGCCGGGCTGGTCAGCGCCAGGGTTAAAAATAAAGTCCATAAAATCGGCTGAAAACGACGCATGCGCACACCTTGTTGGTTAAGGGAAGAAAACTTAGGAACTTGGACCCGACCAGGCCCGTGGCGATACGGGCTGACCGGCTTTGCGGTATTCGACATAAAGACGCGGCGGCGGCGTAGTCGTGGGCATGGCGGCGATCGGCTCGCCCGCCGTCACGCTTTGCCCCAACACGGCGTCAATGCGTCCCAGGTTGGATAACATAATATGATATCCATCCCCGACTTCGACAATTAAAATCAAACCATAAGAGCGGAATTCGCCCGCATAGACAATTTCGCCGCCATAGGGGCTGATCACCTGGGCGCCGCTGCGGGTTTCCAGGGTTAGACCCTTGCTGGTAGCGCCGAATTCGTTCTTTTCGCCGTAATTGGTGACAAGCTTGCCCTTGGCCGGTAATGGCACGCCAGCAATAGCGCTGATTTCGCCCTTCGGCGCGCGCGAGGCGGTTTTGCCGGGTTTTTTGGCCGCTTTGGCGGCGGCGAGGCGTTTTTTACGTTCGTTTTCGAGTTTTTGGATCAGGTCGCGCAAATCCTCGGCCTGCGAGGCCAGCTGTTCGGTCTTTTCCCGCTGCGCGTTCAGCGCCTGGATGTTTTGCGTTTGTTTGGTTTGCCGCACTTCGACCAAGCGGGCCAGGTTTTTTTGCTCGGCCTGCAGTTTTTCGGTGCGCTCGGCCATTTCCGTTTTGCGCTCGCCGATGCTGGTCTCAATTTCCTTGATCGCGGCCAATTCCTGGCTTAGCCCGTCGATGCGCAGTTGCAATTCGGGCAGCATATGGCGCAGCAGCACGATGCTGTGCGCTGTTTCCAGCGGCGATTGTGGGATGGCCAGCATCGCCTGCGGCGGCTGGCGTTTAACGCGCAACAACGCCGCCAAGATGTGGGAGAGCGAGTCGTGATTGCGCTCGAGCATGGATAATGCCTTGCGCTCTTTGGTTTCCAGATCGTTCAAGCTTTCTTCAAGCTGGCTTAACGCTTCTTCTTGGGCCTGGGCGCGTTCGGCGGTGCGTACCAAATCTTTTTGCAACTTGGTAATCTCGGCACCCAGTTGTTCGTGATCGCGCTCCAACGCTTGTTGTTTGGCCCGTTCCTTGGCCAGGGTCTGCTCCACATTGCGCACTTGTTTTTGCATCTGATCGACGCGCGCGGTGGGATCGGTCGCCGCCAGCGCCAAACCGGCGCTAAGCCAAACACCCAAAAATACGGGAGCGAATTTACGCCGCATGGATTTTACCGTTTTCCGCCAACAACGATTGCCCGGTCATGGCAGCCGGTTGCGGTAAGCCCAGCAAAGCCAAAACGGTGGGCGCGACATCGCCCAGCCTGCCGTCCCGCAAAGTTTGAATCGCCGGGTGGTTGAACAAAATCAACTTAACCGGATTGGTGGTATGGGCGGTGTGTGGCTCGTGGGTTACGGGATCGCGCATCAATTCGGCGTTGCCGTGATCGGCCGTCACCAATACCGCCCCGCCCAAGGCTTCGGCGGCCTGCAAAATGCGGCCCAGGCAGGCATCGACGGTTTCACACGCTTTAATCGCCGCGGCCAAATTGCCGGTGTGGCCGACCATATCGGGGTTGGCAAAATTGACCAGGATGAAATCGAAATGCTGGCGTTGGATTGCGGCCACCACCTGGTCGGTCAATTGCGGGGCGGACATTTCTGGCTGTAAATCATAAGTGGCAACTTTGGGCGATGGGACCAGCACGCGTTCCTCGCCCGGGTATTGCCGTTCTTCGCCGCCGTTGAAAAAAAACGTCACATGCGGATATTTTTCGGTCTCGGCCGCGCGCAGCTGTTTCAACCCGGCGTGTGCCAAGACCTCGCCCAATAAATTCTGCATCGGTTGCGGCGCGAATAGCACGCGCATTTGCTGCCTTAATTGCGCCGAATATTCGGTCATCGCCACGGCCATGCCAAAACGCAGCGCCGGGCGCGGAAAGGGTTTGAATTCCGCGTCCAAGAAAGCGGCAAAAATCTGCCGCACCCGGTCGGATCGGAAATTGGCGCATAACAACGCATCGCCATCCGCCATCGGCGTAAAGCCCGGCAAGATAATGGGTTTGATAAACTCATCGTTTTCGTCCAGCGCATAGGCCGATTCGATGCCGCTTAGCGCATTGGCCGCTTGGCGGCCCTGGCCCTGGGTCATGGCGTTATAGGCCAATTCCACGCGCTCCCACCGATTGTCGCGGTCCATGGCGTAATATCTTCCGCATAACGTGCCGATGCGCACATTCGCC
>CANGQU010000161.1 GCA_947456345.1 Alphaproteobacteria bacterium
ACCGCCGTGTTTGACCGGCTGCCAGGCGGATGCCTGAGAGCGGAACTCGGAATCTAGCGCTAAAATATGGCTTAATTCCATAGGGGATTTGCCGAAACTGGCCCGTCCCTGCCAACGCGACATCAAATTGGCGCAAAGCGTGAAAATGTCAAGGAAACGAATTTCCCCAGCCAAAAAACGCCCCACCGCCACTTCGTTGGCCGCATTCAACGCCAACGGCGCTTCCCCACCCTGAACTATACTCTGTCGTGCCAGTTGCAGGCTTGGAAAAACATCGTAACGCGGCGGCTCGAATTGTAATTGCGCCAGCTTGGAAAAATCCAGCCGCAATTTTGGCAAATCCGCCCGCTTGGGCCAAAACATTGCATAAGCGAGGGGCAATTGCATATCGGGCAGTCCCAAATGCGCGGTAATCGCACCGTCTTTAAATTCTGCCAGCGCATGCACGATGCTTTGGGGGTGGATCAAAACATCGATCTGCTCGGGCGGGAGGGAAAATAAATAATGCGCCTCAATCAATTCCAGACCCTTGTTCATCAAGGTAGCAGAATCGACGGAAATCTTCTTGCCCATCGACCAAACCGGGTGCGCGACCGCCATTTCCGGCGTGACATCAGCCAAATCGGCCAGAGCTGTGCGCAAAAACGGCCCCCCCGATGCGGTCAATACAACCCGCGATAAATTTTGCCGGTCTTCATGGCGGAGCAATTGAAACAACGCGCTATGCTCGGAATCGGTGGGAATAATTTTGCATCCATATTGGTCGGCCTGGCGCAAAAAAACCGGCCCGGCGCAAACCAAACATTCCTTGCTGGCAAAAGCCAAACGGCGCGCCGCGCGTAAAGCCGCCATAGTTGGGGCCAAGCCAGCGCAGCCGACAATTCCGGCTACGGCCACATCCACCGGCTGTTGCGCCGCATCGATTACAGCCTCGCTGCCCGCAGCAGAAATCATGCCGTGCGGCTGCAAGGCGGATTTCAAGTTGCCATAATGCGCAGGATTGGCAATCACAGCGTAACGCGCCCGATGCTGTATCGCCTGTTCGGCCAATAACTGCCAATTCTCGCCCGCAACCAGGGTTTGCAATTCAAATTGGCCGGGATGCGATGCCATCAGGGCCAAGGCCTGGCGGCCAACCGATCCGGTCGATCCCAAAATGCTAATGCCGGTTGGTTGTAAATTCATGCGCTTACCAAAATAAAATGTTTTCGCCTGCTAACAGGCAAGCCAGATAAACCAGCGGCAGGGTTAGCACCAAACTGTCGGTGCGATCTAGTATGCCGCCGTGCCCGGGAATCAACCGGCCCGAATCCTTGACTCCAAAATGCCGTTTGATCGCCGATTCGCACAAATCACTGCATTGACCCAATACGCCCAACAACAAGCCCATTTCTGCCAAAATTGACCAGGGCGTGCTATACCACAGCGCAAACAAGCCGCTGGCAATCGCGGCTGCGATCACGCCGCCTATGGTGCCGCTGATGGTTTTACCGGGGCTGATGGATGGTGCCAGTTTCGGCCCGCCGATCATGTTCCCGAATACATAAGCCATGGTGTCGGTTGTAAAAATAACCACAAAGATCCACAGTAATAAATCCAACCCATCATGCACCATCCGCAATTGATAAAGGCTGAATAACGGCAGTGCTATGTAGACAACGCCCAAGGCCCGCCAGAGCCAGATCCGGCCGTTGCGTGCCTGCCCAACAAGACGCAGCCATTCATAAGCCATCAATATCCCGGCGATGGCCAACATCGCCAACAACCAATTCCCGCCCATAAAAATTGGCCATAAAGCCAGCGGCAAAAACAACAATCCGCCCACGATCCGCAACCGCAGATTAAGCCAAAATTTGCGGTTGGGGACGGGGTTAGGCAATGCGGGCTCCGAACCGGCGTTCGCGCGCAGAAAAATTCTGCAACGCCTGCTGAATATGTCCGGCATCGAAATCCGGCCACAATACATCGAGGAATTCAAATTCGGCATAAGCCGATTGCCACAATAAAAAATTGCTTAGGCGCTTTTCGCCGCTGGTGCGTATCACCAAATCAGGATCGGGCAAACCGGCGGTGTCCAGATATTGTGAAAATTGCTTTTCATCCATTTGCCAGGCGGCGAAACCTTCGTTTTTGTCCAGCGCCTGATAGGATTGAAACAGCATGCGCGAAGCGGCGCGTAAAATCTCGGCCCGCCCGCCATAATTCAATGCCACGGTCAAATTCAACGCCGTATTGTTAACAGTCAAGCTTTCGGCCCGCTGCATCAAGTCGACAATATCGGGATCGAAACGCGAACGTTCACCAATAAAACGCAGGCGGATGTTGTTGGCATGAAATTCCGCCGTGTCGGCTTGCAAATACCGGCGCAGCAATTGCATTAGGCCCTTTACCTCGTCTTCGGGGCGCGCCCAATTTTCCGATGAAAAGCCGAACAGGGTTAAAAAAGGAATGCTCTCCGCCATCGCGGCCTTGACGGCGGCCTTGGCGGCCTCGGCCCCGCGCTGATGCCCGGCCAAAGACGGCAAGCCGCGCGCCTTGGCCCACCGGCCGTTGCCGTCCATAATAATGGCGAGATGTTGTAAGGGTGTGGACATGCCAATAGTCGATAGGCAATAGGCAATAATCGACAGAATCTATCGACTATCGACTATCGGCCAATTACTAAACTTGTAAAATTTCTTTTTCTTTGCCGGCCAATAATTCGTCGATTTTCTTGACGTGATCATCGGTCAGTTTTTGCACTTCTTTTTCCAACCGGGCCAGATCATCCTGGCTGATTTTTTTATCTTTTTCCATTTTCTTGACCGTCTCCATCCCATCGCGGCGGACGTTGCGCACCGAGACGCGGGCGGCTTCGGCGTATTTACCGGCCAGCTTGGTCAATTCCTGGCGGCGTTCTTGGGTCAAATCGGGCAGACGCAGACGGATCACATTCCCCTCGGACGATGGGTTTAGACCCAAATTCGCCTCGGTAATGCCCTTTTCGACTGCCCCGACCAAACCTTGGTCCCAGACCTGCACGGTGATCAAGCGGGCTTCGGGCGTATTGACGCTGCCGACCTGCGAGAGCGGCATTTTGCTGCCATACGCATCGACCATCACGGGGTCGAGCAATTGCGGGCTGGCGCGGCCGGTGCGCAAACCACCCAGCTCTTTTTTAAAGGTATCGATGGCACTGTCCATACGCTTGCCGGTATCGACGATGACGGGATCGGGCATGTGGTCCTCTCTATTTTTCTTCGATTAAGGTGAATTTGCCTTTACCTTGGACCGCGTCGCCCAAAGCGCCGTGGGTCTCGAGGTTAAAGACCATGATTGGAATCTTGTTTTCGCGGCTTAGGGAAATAGCGGCCGCATCCATGACTTTTAAGTCTTTCGCCAAAACCTCGAGATAGGTGAGACGATCATAGCGCGTGGCGTTTTTGTCTTTTTTCGGATCGGCCGAATACACGCCATCGAC
>CANGQU010000162.1 GCA_947456345.1 Alphaproteobacteria bacterium
ATATTGAGGAATGGTACCCTGCACTTCCCGTACAAATTCTGGATGCGAATAATTTGCTGCTTGGCAGCAAAAGGCTTGAATTGGAAAATTTGCGTCGTCTGGTCCGGGATGATCCAAGCCAACAAGACCAGATTGTCGAACAATATTTCCGGGAGCTATTCGCTCCTTATGATTATGAGGCTAATCATGCGAGCTGGCTCGAGGTACAGCACAGAATCTTCCCCCGCATTCATCCCGTCAGTGTTTTTGAAAATTTGGATATCGCTAAATGCGTACATATGGATTTATGCGAGGGTCTAGTCATCGTATTTGTTCAAGACCTGCCGATGAAGACCATGAGCGTTACAACAATGCAGATGGTAAATTGGCAACAAACGCCGGAAACCCTATACAAAACCGCGTTAGAAAATCTAGGCCAGAGTTCTCAGGGTGTTAAATTGTCAATTGTAAATTCGAAAGAAGGTGGTAAAGCCATAATCATTGAGGATCTAGATTGTTATGCCTCCAGCAGAATTTTACTGCCTGAAATCCAAAAAAAATTCCGCCAAGAATTAGGGCAAAATTGCCCGATCTACTTGCCCAGCCGAGATTTACTTGTCGGGATTACAGCCAATCCACCCAAGTTTATAAAGCGCATGCAAGCCCGCTTGCGTCACGATTACCAAAACCTGCCTTACCCGATCTTGGATGAATTGCTACTCCTCACCCCAGATGGGCTTGTGCCATACAATACATCACAATTGACTTACACCGAACCAACAAAGGATCCGGTGCAGACTCCAACTCCGGCTGCACCCCCGGCTCCAGCCGCGATTGCGCCGCCAGCTCCGCCCGCTATACCGACAGCGCCAGCATCGCCGCCCGCGCCAGAAAATCCGCCGCCTGCTACACATTCGGCTGAGCAGACGACCCCATTCCCGGCCCAAGACGGCCCTCCCCTACCGCTCGCAGGGGCGAGATTCGTGAAGCCACAGAATGTTACCACCGACAAAGTCGGCTTTAGCCCGCTCTTATGGTTTGCAGAAAGAGTCGCCGATGTGTTGGAAAAATGGGCAGACAAACTTGATGATTGGCGCAATTTTTTACGAAACTTTAAATCCCGCTAAGCCCCAACACCCAGAGCCCGCAACACCCGCCGCCATTGCCATAAACTATAGGCGCGGCCAAACCCGGTTTGGATGATAAAATCGGCGCGGCGTCTTTTTTCCGCATCCGGCATTTGCCGCGCCAAAACGGCGCGGAATTTTTGCCAATCCATGTCCGGGCGGCGCAGTGCCCGATAATATTGCACCGGCCAGGGCGCGGTCACGACTGCGATTTTATCGCAACGATCCGCCCCGCCCGCTTCGAATAATAAGGGAATGTCCAACACCGCGATTTTCACCCCCGCCGCGCGCGCCTCGTTTAAAAACGCGGCCTCCATTGCCCGCACGCGGGGATGCAAAATCGCCTCGAGCTTGGGCAATAAATCCGGCTGCTGCCGGACCATGGCCGCCACCGCCGCGCGATCCAAATTCGCCGGCGGATGCGGTAAAATCGCCGCGATCTCGGCCAACACGGCGGGATCCATATATAATGTATGCACCGCCGCATCGGCATCGAACACGGGCAAGCCCAAGCAGCGCAATTGCGCAGCGGCGGTCGATTTGCCCATGGCGATAGAACCGGTAAGGCCGAGGATAATCAAGGTAATAGCTTTTAGCTGTTAGGTGTTAGGAAGCGATGGAGCATTATAAGCCCAAAATGCTAAAAGCTAACAGCTAAAAGCTAACACCTTGCGCCCGCAGCGCCGCCAAAAGCGGCAATAGGCACAAGCCCAAAATCGTGAAATAATCGCCGCGATAGGATGCGATTAATTGCGCCCCCAACCCTTCGAATTGATAACAGCCAACAGAATGTAAAATATTGTCCGGCACCCGCGCCACATACGCATCAATCTCGGCGGCGGTCAAATCGCGCAAGGTAATATCGGCCGTATCAACAATCCGCCACACCACCTGCCCACCCTGCACCAATACGGTTGCGGTCAGCAGCTGATGCGTTTTACCCGCCAATAAGCGCAGGTGGTTTTTCGCCTCATCCAACCCCTTCGCCTTGCTCAGCCAGACATCGCCGCAAACCAGCATTTGATCCGCGCCAATCACCAACGCGTCGGCATGTTGCGCGCTGATCGCCATCGCCTTGGCCAGCGCCAGATTTTCGGCCACTTCCATAGCGGCCAAGTTTTTCTGCCGCCAATCCCGCATCATTTGTTCTTCGGGTAAATCGGCGGCGTGCGCGGTGAAGGCCACACCAGCATGGCGCAGCATGGTTTGACGGGTGGCAGAGGAGGAGGCGAGGATGAGCATCGGTGGACGGTGGGCAGTGAACGGTGGACAGCACAAAAGTGAATCATATCGGGCAACTGGCCACTGTCAACCGTCCACCGTTTGCAGCATCTGCAAAATCATCGCTGCCGTCTCTTCGACCGAGCGGCGGGTGACGTCGATGGTGGGCCAGCCCATGCGGGCAAATAATTTCCGCGCATCCAACAATTCCTGGCGCACGCGGTCAATATCGGCGTAATCATTTTGCCCAGTAAATTCGCCCAGCATCTGCAAGCGCGATTGGCGGATTTGCGCCAAGCGTTCGGGATCATGGGTTAGGCCCACGATCAGCGGCCCGCGTAAATTCAAAATTTCCGGCGGCAAATCAATGCCTGGCACCAATGGCACATTGGCGGCCTTGATGCCACGATGGGATAAATAGACGCAAGTCGGCGTTTTGCTGGTGCGGGAGACGCCGATTAGCACTACCTGCGCCTCTTGCAAATCGGCGCGCGCCTGACCGTCATCATGCGCCAAAGCAAAATCGATGGCGGCAATACGCGCAAAATATTCGGCGTTTAATTCATGCTGCTTACCAGGCGTGCCGCTGAGTTTTTGATTCAAATGCCGCCCAATCAGTGCAAAAATAGGATCGAGCGCCGAGACAAACGGCACTTGGGCCTCGGCGCAGATTTTGCGCACCTGTTCGGCCAATGCCGGATCGGCGAAAGTGGCAATGACAATCCCGCCATGTTCGGCCAAACCCGTTTGGAATTTTTCCAATGGTGCGCCTGTGCGCAATAGCGGCCAGAAAAATTCCCGCACTTGTAGATCCGCGAATTGGCTTAACACCGCCTCGGCGATTTTATGCACCGTGTCGCCAGTGGAGTCGGATAAGAGGTGGATGTTTAAGATAGTCATTAGTGGAGAGTGGAGAGTGGGGGGCGGACCATGTATATAGTAAGACAGCGTGTGATAATGGCTTAAATTCTATCCACTCACCACCCCCCACTCTCCACCGCTTATCCCCAACACCGCCGCATCGTTTCGCAGCAGCTGCGGATAGATCGGGAATTACCCCAAGCCCCCAAGGTTTGACCAACCATCACTGTGGATTAAGGGGATAATTATTTCATACTCGA
>CANGQU010000163.1 GCA_947456345.1 Alphaproteobacteria bacterium
AGGGGGGGCAGCTCCGCGCCCACGGCAACATCCAGTCTCTTGGCAGAGGTGCGGCGATCAGCGCCCAATTTCTCGGCCGCTTGACGGTATGCGGCTTGGGCTTTGGCCAGCGCTTTTTCCAAGACGTCGATATGATGCTCGGCGCGATCGAGTTTGTCCAATTGTGCCGTCAATTCGGCCAGCAAGTCCGGCAACTGATCGGCGGGAATATTGTATTTGCGCGCCAAATCGCGCAGACCGAATAAGCGATCTTCGAGTGTCGCCAATTCCCCCGCCGCGTCGCGGTCGTCACCTAATACTGCTTCGATAGCTTGTTGGGAGTTTTGCAATTCATCGGCGGCGTTGGCCAGGGATTGCAAAATCGGCTCGAGGGTTTGGGGCATTTTATCAACCATGCGCCCGATTGCTTTTTGTGCGACCAGAATCTGGCGGTCCGCGCCGTCTTCATGGGTCAGTGCGCCAAGCGCAGCCGAGAGCGCGGCGGTGATTTTTTCCCGGTGCTGCAAGCCGATGCGGCGTTCGGCCAAGGCGGTTTCCTCGCCGGGTTTAGCCTCGAACGCGCGTAATTCCGTTATGGCGTGGCGCAAATATTCCTCTTGGGTTTTAAGGGCGGATTGCTCGGCTAATGCTTGGCGCCAAGCCTGATCCGCCGCGCGCCAGGCGGCATAGGCATCGCGCACTATCGCTGCTTGGGCATGCAAGTTGCCGAAATTATCCAGCTGCTGGCGATGCGTGCTTGGGTCCAACAGACCGTGTTGGGCGAATTGCCCCTGCAACTCCAACAGGCTTTGGCCCAATTGCTTTAACAACTGCACACCGATGGGCTGATCATTGGCAAAAGCGCGGGATTTTCCGTCCGTGCCCAACACTCGCCGCAAAATAAGCGTCTCCGCGCAATCTATTTCCTGCTCGGCCAGGATGGCGCGGGCGGGGTGATTTTTGGGCACTTGAAATTCGGCCGTCACCGCCGCCTTGTCAGCGCCTTGGCGGATCAAGGCGGAGTCCGCGCGCATGCCAATTGCCAGCCCCAACGCATCCAATAAAATCGATTTGCCCGATCCGGTTTCGCCGGTCAGCGCCGTGAAACCTTCGCGGAAATCCACGTCCAGCGCTTGAATCACAACCACATCGCGAATGGAAAGCTGGGTGAGCATTTTCGCCCCTAATTCAAAACCTCGTCCAAGGCGCGGCGGACAAAGTTGCGGTCGTCTTTTTTGGGGACAGGCAATTCGTTTTTGCCCGTAGTGATTAAATTGTAGCTGTATTGATACCAATCACTGCTGGGAAAATTATGGCCCAGTACGGCGGCATTAGCCTTGGCCTGATCGGTGATACCAAGCGCCGTATACACCTCGACTAGGCGGTGCAAGGCTTCGGGGACGTGCGAGGTGGTTTGATATTGATCGACCACTTTGCGGAACCGGTTGATAGCGGCGATGTATTGTTGGCGTTTTTGGTAAAACCGGCCGATTTGCATTTCCTTGGCCGCCAAATGATCTAGGGTCAGATCGATTTTAAGTTTGGCGTCCTTGGCATAGCCCGTATCGGGGAAACGGCGGATGACGTCGCGCAACGCCTCGAGCGCGGCCTGGGTAATCGCCTGATCGCGCGCGATATCGTTGATTTGATCGTACAGCACCATCGCACGCAAATAATAGGCGTAATCAATGCGGTCATTGCCCGGATGCAATTGGATGAAACGATCCAGGGCCAAATTCGCCTCGTCGTATTTTTCGCCTTCGTAATAGGCGTAGGCGGCCATTAATTGCGCCTTGGTGGCCCAGGCGGAATAGGGATGCTGGCGTTCGACTTCTTCGAATGCTTCGGCGGCCTTGGTCTTTTCGCCTTTTTGCAGCAAATCATAGGCCTGGTTGTACAATTCCTCGACCGGGGTTTCTTTGTATTCGGTCTGCTCGGACGAAGACGTGCCACAGCCGGTCAGCAACAGGCTAAACATCAAAAACAGCGCGGCAGTGAATTGCCGCCAGGAATGTTGGGTGCGCATAAGATTGGTTATAGGCGAATTGCCCTGGCAAACCAAGGGGGGAAAACCCCAGCCACGTGGATACGTTATGCGGCTGCCGTGGCTTCGGTTTGGCTATTGGCCGCAGCGACTGCTGGCAGGGTAACGATGCGCCAGGCGGCGCTGTCGGCGAAAATGCTGCGCAGCAATTGGTTGTTCAGGCCGTGCCCGCTGCGGTGGGTTTCGATATGGCCCAAGATCGGGTAACCGGCCAGGTATAAATCGCCCACCGTATCCAGCAATTTGTGGCGCACGAATTCATTCGCATAACGCAAACCGCCCGGGTTCATCACGCCGTCATCGCCAACCACAATCGCGTTTTCCAACGACCCGCCCAACGATAATCCCTTGGCGCGCATTTGCTCCACTTCGTGGAAAAAGCCAAAAGTGCGCGCGCGGGCGATTTCAGTCTTAAAGCGGGTGGGGCTTAGGGTCAGGCGGTAATCCTGGCGGCCAATGGCGGGATGGGTGAAATCGATGCTGCAATCCACACTGAATTGCGTGCCGGGATGGGCGTTGGCGTGTTTGATGCCGGTGCCGTTCGGCTCTTGCACCGAAACCGGTTTGAGGATTTGCAAATACTGGCGCGGCGCGTTTTGCGCCAAAAGGCCGGCGCATTCCAACAGGAAAATAAAGGGCGCTGCGCTGCCGTCCATAATCGGTACTTCGGGGCCGTCGATGTCGATCTGAATATTATCGATTTCCAAAGCGGCCAATGCCGCCATCAAATGTTCAACCGTGCCCACGCTGGCGCCCATGGGATTGGTCAATTGCGAGCAGAGCATGGTGTTGGTGACAAGACTCCAAGCAGCGGGGATGATGGCGGCTTCGCCGCGCTCCGCCCAATCGGTGCGGTTGAAAACAATCCCATGGCCCACCGGTGCCGGACGCAATGTCATCTGTACGTTGCGGCCCGAATGCAAACCGATGCCATGGCAAGCGATGGCGCTACGGATGGTTTTTTGCCATACCGGACCGGTCAGGCCGATTTGCGCCTGAAAATGGTCACCGTGAATCAACATCGGGGCGGTGGTTGCAGTCTGGGTCTGAGGAATTTGCATAAATTCTGTGTGTTTTCGATAGATGGTTATGGACTATTTTTTGTTCCACTATAATTTAAGATGCAGCAGAGTTATTAACCAATCAAGCTTTGTTACTTTGTGTTACAGCGCTGGGCGCATTTTTGTATCTTTTTAATTGACAGAAATCAACAGCCTATGGTATGTAACCGTCTAAATCAGGAGGAGGCTTAAATGGAAAAATATAAATTGGCCGATGCACAGTTAAAAGCGAATGTTCAGGAATTAACCGATTGTTTGGCGCGAATTTGCCAGTTGCGCGGCGTTGAATTCCAATGGAAGGGCAGCGATCCCAAAAACCGTGAATTCGGTTTGGTCGCGCAGGATCTGGAACAAGCTTTTC
>CANGQU010000164.1 GCA_947456345.1 Alphaproteobacteria bacterium
GCCAAATCCGGTTTTCGCGCTGTGCCCGGATCTTTGGCGCGGCGGGGCGCGCATGTGGCGCGTGGCGTGGTACTGATGCCAAGTTTTATCAATATCGGTGCTTATGTCGACGAGGGGACGATGATCGATACTTGGGCTACGGTCGGATCCTGCGCGCAGATTGGCAAGCGCTGCCATATTTCGGGCGGGGTCGGTATCGGTGGCGTTTTGGAACCGCTACAAGCCAATCCGGTGATTATCGAAGATGATGTGTTCATCGGTGCCAGATCCGAGGTGGCCGAGGGCGTGATCGTCGAACAGGGCGCAGTATTATCTATGGGCGTCTATTTAGGCGCCAGCACCAAAATTGTTAATCGCGCTACGGGCGAAATCCATTATGGCCGCGTACCAGCTTATTCGGTGGTCGTACCCGGCACCTTGCCGCCATCCACCAATCGTCCGGGCGACCCATCGCTTTATTGCGCCGTGATCGTCAAGCAAGTGGATGCGCAAACCCGCAGCAAGACAGCGATTAACGAGCTGCTAAGAAGTTAGTGGCGAGGCGAGAGGCGAGGGGCGCTAGGAAAATTTTTTCTTTACGCTATACGCTTTACGCTATACGCTTGGCCTTATGGACCTTATCACCCTCACCCAAAAACTGATCCAACAGCCCAGCATCACGCCGGCCAAAGACGATGATGCCGGGCGGATTGCGGGCAAAACCTCGGCCCTGAATGGTTGTTTCGATTTGCTCGAAGGCGAATTGACCAAACTGGGTTTTACCTGCCAGCGGGTGGTGTTCGATGAGCCTGGTTTTCCCAGCATTCCCAATCTCTATGCCAGTTTGGGCAGCGGTCCGCCGCATCTGAATTTCTTGGGCCATGTCGACGTCGTTCCCCCGGGCGATGTCGCCGCCTGGACGCAGCCGCCGTTTGGCGGCATGATCGAGAATGGTAAAATTTACGGGCGCGGCACATCCGATATGAAGGGCAATATCGCCGCCTATGTTGTTGCCTTGCGTGATTTTTTAAGCGCCAAAAAATTTCCCGGCACTTTGTCGTTGTTAATTGTCGGCGACGAAGAATCCTATGCCGTAAATGGCGCGCCGAAAATGGTGCAGTGGCTCAAGGCGCAAAATATCGGTTTTGATTATTGTTTGGTGGGCGAGCCCAGCAATCCAACCGCCTTAGGCCAGGAAATTAAAAATGGCCGCCGGGGCACGATGAACGCCAAACTGACCGTTCTGGGCACGCAGGGGCACATCGCCTATCCTGAACGCTTCGATAATCCGGTGACAAGATTGGGGAAATTCATCGCCGCGTGCAGCGGTGTCGATCTGGACGCGGGCAATGAATATTTCGCCCCCAGCCGGCTCGAGGTGAATATTATCGATTTACCCAACCGCGTGACTAATGTTGTGCCAAACAAGGTAGTGGCGGGTTTTAATGTCCGTTGGAATTCGGAATGGACGCGCGAGACCCTAAGTGCGCGTTTAAACGCTCTGTGCGACCAGCATTTGGGCCAAGGTAATTACACCCTGGAAATGGATTTTTCGGGCGGCGTCTTTTTAACCCCCGCCAGCCATTTTTTATCCACCATCCAAGACAGCGTCGCGGCGGTGGTGGGGCGGCGTCCGGCTGCGACTACGCATGGCGGCACGTCGGATGGGCGGTTTGTGGCGGCGATTTGCCCGCAAATCGTCGAATGCGGCGTGACTTCCGAGACCATCCATCAAGTCGATGAGTGCGTGGCCGTGGCGGATTTAGAAAATTTGCAAAAAATCTATGTGGAAATTCTACGCCGCCTGGCCGCTTAATACTCCACGCCCAGAAAATACAGGCCGTGGGCGGGGGCGGTTGGCCCTCCGGCCCGGCGGTCTTTGGCGTCGCGGGCGCGGATAAAATCCTCCACGCTCCAGCGGCCAAGGCCGACTTGGACCAAAGAGCCCGTGATATTGCGCACCATATGATGCAAAAACGACCGCGCGCGGATCGACAAAACAATCTCGCGCTGGCCTGTGACTGGAAATGGCGAATCGCTGAACACTTCGCGTAAACGCAGCTCGTCCACCGTTTTAATCGGCGACTTGCCCTGGCAATCGCTATCACGAAAGGTGCTAAAATCAAAAGTGCCGATCAGATGTTGGGCGGCTGCCTGCATCGCGGGCAAATCCAATTCGCCCGTGACCTGCCAGGCGCGGTCCGCATCGATAGTCAAAGGCGCCCGCCGGCTGATAATGCGATAGGCATAAGCGCGCCCCTTGGCCGAAAACCGCGCATGGAAATCGTCCGCCGCCACCTCGACCTGCAAAATGGCGACGCGATGTGGGTATAAATGATAATTCAACCCGCCCAGGATTTTTGCCGTATCCAGCACGCGCGGCGATTCGAAATGCGCTACCTGGGCCAGCGCGTGTACGCCCGCATCGGTGCGCCCGGCGACGTTGAGTGTGACGCGTTCCTGGCAGAATTTGAAAATGGCTTCCTCGATAACGCCTTGGATGGAAATCACCTCGGCCTGGCGTTGAAAGCCGCTGAAACCGGTGCCGTCATATTCGATGATTAATTTATAGCGCATGGGACAAGGCAAGAGTCATGAGGCGAGCGGCGAGAGGGTAAAATCAAAACCGCGCAGAAATTCATCAACGCTTTGCGGCTTTTTGCCCGCGCGTTGCAATTGCAAGGGAATGATCGCCCCCACACCGCAGCCGATGCGTAATGGATCATGCGCGATTTGCCCAGGCGTTAATACGATGCCCGAATCGGTTGTGGCGCGTAGGATTTTAATCCGCTCCCCGCCATATTCGAAATACGCGCCGGGGGCGGGGGCAAAGGCGCGGATTTGCCGCGCGATTTCAAGCGCTGGGCGCTGCCAATCGATTTTGGCCTCGGCCTTCTCGATCTTGGCGGCATAAGTTACGCCTTGGGGCGGCTGCGGGCGCGGCGTCAATGCCCCGGATAAAATTGCCGCCAGGTTTTCGATTAACAATTTAGCACCCAGATGCATCAACGTATCGTGCAATTCCCCGGCGTTCATGTCGTTGGTAATCGCGCACCGCGCCTCGGCCAAAACAGGTCCGGTATCCAAACCCGCTTCCATTTGCATCAAACCAATGCCGGATTCGTTGTCGCCAGCCAATATCGCGCGTTGAATCGGCGCGGCCCCGCGCCAGCGCGGCAATATCGAGCCGTGGATATTGATACAACCCAAGCGCGGCGCGGATAAAATCGCGGGCGGTAAAATCAAGCCATAGGCGGCCACAATCGCCACATCCAGATTCAGCGAGGCAAATTCCTGTTGCGCAGATGGATCGCGCAGGGATTTGGGATGACGCACCGGAATTCCCTGCGCCTCGGCATAGATTTGCACGGGCGATGGTTGCAGATTCTGTCCGCGCCCGGCCGGTCTGGGCGGTTGGGTATAGACGGCAACCGGAACATGTCCGGCCGCGCACAGAGCTACC
>CANGQU010000165.1 GCA_947456345.1 Alphaproteobacteria bacterium
AACCGATTCTTCACAAATAAGTGATGTAATCGTGATATTCAATGGCAAAATAGTCACGGATATGTTATATTAAAAACTGATAAGGCTGTTTTGCTATCGTTTTTGTAGTCTGCAGGGCAGATTGACAATAGTTTTAACCAATTTCTCATGGGAGAGAGTGTATGCAAAAATCCATTAACCGCCAATCCGGTTTTGCGATTGGTACCATTTTGCTGGCGGTCGTGTTGATCGCCGCCATCGTGTCGGCGATTGCTATTGCTTCGCGCGGTACATCAAACCAAGGCAACCGCGAAGGTTCTCGCGTTAACGCCAGCACCATCGTGCAACAAGGTATCAACTTGAAAAACGGGTTTGACCGTTTAATTTCGACCGGTACCGATGTCACCACAATTACTTTTGGCGCAAGTGATAACACTGCTAGCAACGATGAGACCATGGGCCTGGCAGCCAACCGTGGAGCAGCAAACTTTGATGCGCGCGGTAATTGTTTAAGCACTGATCCATGTTTGTTCAACCCAACCACCGGTGGTGCTAGCGTACAAATTCCTCCGACCACTTCTGGCGTATTCAATGCATCAGTAACTGCAGGTAACTTGGCTCTGGTTCGTTATAATCTGCGTCGTAACGTAACTTTGGCTGGGGTTGGCACTGCCAACAACAATATTGTTACTCTTTTGGGTCGCTTGAGCGATGCTACATGCCGTCAGTTGAACGTATTATCGGGTGCAGCGGCATCGGTTGGTACCAACCCACCAACCATTGCAACCGCAATAACCATTTCTGCTGATGAAGGCGGTGCTAACATTGATTTGTCTGCTGGTCAACTTGCCAGCGGCCAACAAGAAGGTTGCTTTGAAAACGGCACCACATCCGGTGAGTACTACTATTTCCGTGTTTTGGCCGCTCGCTAATTCTTAGCAGTCAATATGTCTTATGCAACGCCCCCCTCACCGGGGGCGTTGTTTTTTTGACAGCGTAGAAAATTATCGACCAAATCCAAATACTTAATCCAAATCCTGCCATTTCCATAAAATTGCTTAAAATATTATGTTAATATTGTCTTAAGCATATGCTGGTACGCTTGGAACAAGGGGAAAATTGTGTTTCATCATCAAACATCGCAATCTCGGGCGGCTTCGCGCGGCTTTGGCGCCTTGGCCTATATTTTAATGTCGATCGCGCTATTGGCGTCGATCACCACGGCCATGTCGATCATCAGCCGCAATAACAACAAGGCCCAGCAAACGGATATTGCCATCTCGCAAATTTATTCCCAGGCGGCAAAGATCCGCTCCGACATTTTATTGTGCATGACCGAAAGCAACCGCAATTCCTCTGGCGTCGGTCCATCGGCTTATCAACGTTTCCCGGCGTGTAATGCCAATCCGCCCGGTACTGGCGGCAATGTCGCGAATACTACTTATAGTGCCAGCGGCTATTGCACTAATGTTAGCACCGGAAACGATTTTTCTGCTAACGCGCGCAATTTACGCTGTCTTGCGCCTGCAGATCGCTCGGTATGGGATAATGCCCAAGGCGATTTTTATCCCGAGCGTATTAGCGGCTTTGAGGACTGGAAATATACCATCGTCAGCAGCGGCGGTAATGCTGGGCTACAGGGTGTTTCGCTGATGATCACCTCTGTGCCCGATGCATCGGGTAAACGTACCCCAACGGTGGACAACGATTATATTTTGCGCCAAGTAGCCAAACGTTTCGGTAGTATCGAGTCCCGTTTGGCGGTGCGCAAGGACAGTCCGGATGGCGATTGGAATGGCACGGCGGCAGCCTCTGCCGCGTTTACAAGCGTCAATTGCACATCCCCATGTTTAGCCAACACGTTGATCGTTTGGCTGGCGCGTTAAAAGGAACAAAGCCGATGCAAACGTCCAACATGCCAGCAAATCAAAGACCGCACCGTTCCGGCGAATCTGGTTTTGGCGTGGTCGCCTTGATTCTGGGCATGATTGGCATTTTGGCTTTTGGCGCGGTGGTCATGACCAGCCAGGCCAAAACGGATTTAAATACGGCGCAGGTTCAAACCCAATCCGGCAACATCGTGCAACAGATCGAACAAGTGCGGATGAGCATTCGCCGCTGCCATGGCGCGATGATGCGCGGCAATATGAATTCCGGCGTGCCGACTAACGATACGTCGAGCAATGTCCATAAATACTATCCCGGTTGTGATCAGAATAAAAACGCGGATCCTGACTATGCGGGTGGCGATTGCATCCCTCACGATAAGCCAGGTATGGCAGGCGATCAGCTGGCTTCCGGCCTGCAATATTTGGTGTGCGCTGATAATGGTCAAAATATTTTCGGCGGGGCCGAGGATAACGCCCTGCCGCCGGTTTTGGCTGGCTTTACACCCTGGACCTACATCAAGGATGCGAGCGGGGTTTATATTAAAACCGAGGCAGAGAATTCCGTAAATTTCCCCCAAGTTTGGCAACAGGTAAAAGACAATTTTCACGACAATGAGCTTACCGAAGCAACGACTAATCCCGATAATAGGGAAATCGGCATCTATATTTTCCGCGCGCAGTTCCCGGTGGCAAGCTCGGTTGCGGCGGATCCAAATGCAGGTAACGCCCCTGCCGAGGAAATGAGATAAGCCTGGGCCTTATATCCCACAAGTCCCAGTTTTACCCAGTTTAGATGCGCGCCCAGTCTTTTTTGTGCTGTTTTCCAGGCCGGTTTTAGCTATGCTATTACGGGGTCCGGCTGGGCTGGACCATATCGTATATTTTTTCAACCGGATTCCTATGCGCAAGCAATCCCTGACCGCCCCGATCGCGTTGATTCTTTTGTCTTTGCTGGCCGCTTGCGGCGGCGAAGATACCCAGCAGGCCGCAGCACCCGTGCCCGCAGCCCCCGCCGATTCCGCAGTCCCAGCCACCCCGGTTAGCCCCGCCGTGATCCAAACCTTGCTGCCTGCCAAATTGGTCGTGCGGCCATCGAATGTACGCCTGGGGCCGATTTTGCCCGGCGAAAGCCAAAGCGCCAGTATCACCCTGGCCAATGAGGGCGAAGAAGTTTTAACCATCCGCGAAATCCGCCTCGATGCCGATCCAACGGAATTATCCGCCACCGGCAGCTGTTTAGATGCCGCCCCCAAGGTGTTGGCGCGCAGTGAAACTTGCGAATTGAAAATTCTGTTTGTGCCGATCCAATCCGGCGGCGATATTGCCGGTGAGGTGGTGATCACCCCCGAAGGCGACAATCCCCCGGTGTTTGTCCCCGTGGCCGCTTCGCGGGCCGTGCAGCCGCCGGCGCCGCCGTCGATTGAACCGATGGCTTATGCGCCATCGCCAGCGTTGGAAAACGCGATTGCCGTGTATCAGCAACGGCGCGGCGGGCGGATGATGGTGGTTGATAATGAATTGCCGGCGGGTGCCAACGATGTTGTGACCAAGGATCAGGATTAT
>CANGQU010000166.1 GCA_947456345.1 Alphaproteobacteria bacterium
AAATCCGATAAAAAAACCAATTAGGCGCTGCGATGGCCGATCCAAGGTTCTTTACCAAAGCCGGCCCGTTCACCCTGGGCGAGCTTGCTAAAATCGGGCAGGCGGAAGTTTTGTTGCCCAACGCAGCCAGTGCGTTGGTGCACGATGTCGCCAGTCTGACCGAAGCGGGGCCAGAGGATTGCGCTTTTTTTGATAACCGCAAATACTTGCCGCAATTTCAGGGCTCGCAGGCCGGATTTTGCGTCGCCACAGCTGATATGGCGCAACACGCGCCCGCAACGATGGCGCTGTTGGTATCTAAAAACCCCTATCGCAGCTATGCTTTGATCGCGCAGGCTTTTTATCCAATTCCGGCCACGACCGGACAAATTCATCCCCGCGCCGTCATCGATGCCACAGCAATAATCGGCGATAATGTGCAAATCGGTCCGGGGGCCGTGATCGGTGTGCGCGCCCAAATTGGGGCTGGCAGCATTATCGAGGCAAACGTGACGATTGGCGACGCCGTGGTGATCGGCGCAAATAATCGGATTATGAGCAACGCCAGCCTTGGCTATTGTGAACTTGGCGAGCGCGTGGTGATTTATCCCGGTGCCCGTATCGGCCAACCCGGTTTTGGCTTTGCCCCCGACCCTGTGCGCCCGGTCAAGGTGCCGCAACTAGGCCGGGTGATTATCGGCAATGATGTCGAGATTGGCGCCAATACCACCATCGATCGCGGCGCTTTGGGGGATACGGTTATTGGCGATGGGACGATGATCGATAATTTGGTGCAAATCGGCCATAACGTCAAAATCGGCCGTTGTTGCGTGATTGTAAGCCAGGTTGGTATTTCCGGCAGCACGGAATTGGCCGATTACGTGCAATTGGGCGGCCAAGCCGGGGTGGCCGGACATTTGCGCCTGGGCAAAGGGGCCAAGGTCGCCGCCAAATCAGGGTTGATGCGCGATGTCGACCCCGGGCAGGCGGTTGGCGGCTACCCGGCCATGCCGATCAAGCAATGGCATCGGCAAACCGCGCGGTTGAGCCAAATAGGCAAACTCAAACCCGACGATGCGGCTTGATGCTCAAAAGCTTGGGGCTTGTTTCACGGCGCTGCTGGCGATAACATAGCCCACCCGACAAGATTACCATATTATATCAGAGGTAACGACATGACCGCTTCCGTAGTATCCATGACCGACGACCCCCAAGAAGTGATCGAATACGCGCAAATCACCCGCATGATTCCGCACCGTTACCCGTTTTTGATGATCGACCGGGTGGTCGAGGTCAAGCCGGATGTTAGCTGTGTGGGAATTAAAAACGTCAGTATCAACGAACCGCATTTCGCCGGGCATTTTCCCGGGCACCCGGTTATGCCGGGGGTGTTGATCGTCGAGGCGATGGCGCAGACTGCGGGCATTTTGGTGGTGCGCACCCTGGGCCCCGAGTCCGAGGGCAAGCTGGTATATTTCATGACCATTGACGAGGCCCGTTTTCGCAAGCCTGTTGTGCCGGGGGATCAGCTGCGGATCGTCGTCCAAAAAGAGCGCCAGCGCGGCAACGTATGGAAATTCAAGGGTGAGGCGTTGGTAGGAACCACCCTTGTGGCCGAGGCGGTTTTTTCGGCAATGATTTTGGATCGGCAATAACCATGGCCAATACGCAATTGAAAACTTTGTCCTCGCCCAGCATTCATCCAACCGCATTGATCGAAACCGGGGCCGTGATCGCCAGCAGCGCACAAGTAGGTCCATTTTGCGTCATCGGCCCGAACGTTGTTTTGGGTGAAAACGTCCGGCTGTTGTCGCATGTTGTCATTGCCGGCCATACTACGATCGGCGCGAATACCATCGTTTATCCCTTTGCGTCCATCGGCCATGCGCCCCAAGATCTGAAATACAAGGGCGAGGCCTCAAGATTGGAAATCGGCAGCAATTGCCAAATCCGCGAATATGTGACGATCAATCCTGGCACCGATGGCGGCGGCTTGCTGACCAAAATCGGCAATGATTGCTTGTTAATGGTGGGCGCGCATGTGGCGCATGATTGTATCGTCGGCAATAATTGTATTTTGGTCAACAACGCCACGTTGGCGGGGCATGTGCATTTGGGCGATTTTGCCATTATCGGCGGGCTGTCGGCGGTGCATCAACATGTGCGCATCGGCGCGCACGCCATGATTGGCGGCATGTCGGGCGTTGAAAATGATGTGATTCCCTATGGCACGGTGATGGGGGAGCGCGCGCATTTATCCGGCCTTAACATCGTGGGCTTAAAGCGACGCGGCTTTGAGCGCGAGGATATTCACACCCTGCGCAATGCCTATCGGTTGTTGTTTGCGGCCGAGGGGACGTTGCAAGAACGCTTGGACGATGTCGCCAAAATGTTCGAAGACAATAAACCCGTGCGCGATATCGTTGATTTCATTCGCGTCGATTCCGGCCGCGCCATTTGCCAACCCAAAATCGGACAAGATTAGCATGGGCCGTAAATTGGGCATATTGGCGGGGCGGGGCGCTTTGCCGCGTGCGGTAATGCAAACCTGTCAAAGCCAGGGGCGGCCATTTTTCGTCATCGCGTTCGACGGCCAGACCGAGGCGGAGTTAGTCCAACAGACGCCGCATAAATGGTGCCGCTTGGGTGCTGCCAACGACATCATCACCAGCTTAAAACAAGCCGAGGTCGCCGACTTGATCATGGTCGGCGCCATGACCCGCCCGTCCCTAAGCAGTCTAGCCCCCGATTGGCGGGCAACGAAAATATTGGCGCGCATTGGTTGGCGCATGGGTGATGACGGCTTGCTGCGATCCGTCATCAAAGAATTTGAAAACGAAGGGTTTCGCGTGATCGGCGTCAGCGACGTTATACCCGATTTGCTAACCGTGGGTGGTACATACGGAAAAATATCGCCGTCCGCACAGGCCTTGGACGATATCAAAAAAGGCCAGGCGGTGCTACGCAGCCTGAGCAACATGGATGTGGGCCAGGCAGTGGTGGTTCAGCACGGCATGGTACTTGGCATTGAGGCGGCCGAGGGTACGGATGAGCTAATTCAACGTTGTCAAGCATTGCAACGCGCGGGCGAGGGGGCGGTGTTGGTCAAAATGCGCAAATTGGGTCAAGAATCCCGCGCCGATTTGCCAGCCATTGGCCCCGTGACGATTCAAAACGCCGCCAAGGCAGGATTTTGCGGCATCGCGGTCGAGGCGGGTGGGACAATCATTCTGGAATGCGACGCCGCCCGCCGCCAGGCCGATCAATCCAGATTATTTCTTTATGGGTTTGTGGCGGATGACCAACCCAGCCCGCAAGCTTAAGTTTTTTATCACGGCTGGCGAAGCTTCGGGCGATGCGCTTGGCGCTGCCTTGATGGCGGCTTTGAGCGAACGGACCAAGGGCCAAATCGAATTTTACGGCATCGGCGGCGATTTGATGCAGC
>CANGQU010000167.1 GCA_947456345.1 Alphaproteobacteria bacterium
GTACCGCCCAACGCCACAGCTTGATCGGCCATTTTGACGTGCTGCGCCGATGCATCGGCGTCGGAATAAACCGCAACCGTGGCAACACCCATCCGGCGTGCGGTTTTAATCACACGACAGGCGATTTCACCCCGGTTGGCGATGAGGATTTTTTTGAACATGAATTAAGCCTTTTTTCTAAGCCAACCCGGCGAGCGTTTTTGCAAGAAAGATTGAACACCCTCGCGGCCCTCGCTGCTGCTGCGGGTTTTAGCGATGGCTTGCGCGGTGAATTCCACCAAATCGCCGAAGTCGTCACCGTGCGCGATGCGTTGGATCAATTGTTTACATGCCGTTTGCGCGGCCGGTCCGCATTCCAACAACGCGTCGACTATTTCGGTGATCATGGCGTCCAATTCATCCGCATAGCCGATTTTGTGCAACAATCCAATTGCCTGTGCCTGTTCGGCGTCGAACCGTTCACCCGATAGGAAATAGCGCCGCGCTTGGCGCGCGCCGATGGCGGCAATCACATACGGGCTGATCACGGCGGGGATTAAACCCAAGCGCGCCTCGGATAACGCGAATTGCGCGTCGTATACCCCAACCGCAATATCGCAGCAGGCGATCAAGCCGACGCCGCCGCCAAAGGCCGAACCCTGTACCCGCGCCACGGTGGGTTTGGAAAATTCGTTCAAACTGCGCATCAATTCGGCCAAAGCGCGGGCGTCGGCGATGTTTTGCGTTTCATCGTATTGCGCCATGCGCTGCATCCAGCCCAAATCGGCGCCAGCCGAAAAACTTTTGCCAATTGCAGCCAAGACCAGCACCCGTACTTCGGGATTTTTATCCAAAGCTTGCAAAGCCGCAGTCAAATCCGCGATCAGCCGGTCGTCGAACGCATTGTGACTATCTGGGTTGTTCAGCGTCAGGGTGGCAATGCCGTTATCAAGCGTGGTTTGGATGTGGGTCATAGCAAGTTCCTATCTATAAATATAACCTGTCATCCCGGCGTAGGCCGGGATCCATTTACGGTACCATGGATTCCGGCTTGCGCCGGAATGACAAGATAACAACATGTGGCGTCACATTCTGAAAACGCCAAACTTGGTCGGCATGGGCGGGGCATACCGCGCCGCATCCAGGCCAATCGTCAACGCCGCGCGCGTATCGGTGGGCTCGATAATCCCATCGTCCCACAACCGGGCCGATGCATAATACGGATGCCCCTGGATTTCATATTGTTCACGGATGGGGGCTTTGAATGCGTCGGCTTCGCTGGCGGTTAATTTTTTGCCTTCGGCCTCGGCGCGGTCGGCGCGGATTTGCCACAACACATTCGCCGCTTGCTCGCCGCCCATCACGGATATGCGCGAATTGGGCCACATCCACAACATATTTGGATTGAACGCGCGACCGCACATGCCGTAATTGCCAGCACCGAAACTGCCGCCAATCAGTACGGTGAATTTCGGCACATTGGCGCAGGACACGGCCATCACCATTTTCGCGCCATCTTTGGCGATACCGGCATTTTCGTATTTGCGGCCGACCATGAACCCGGTGATATTTTGTAAGAACACCAAGGGGATTTCCCGTTGCACGCACAGTTCGATAAAATGCGTCGCCTTTAATGCGGATTCGGAAAATAAAATACCGTTATTGGCGATAATGCCCACGGGCATGCCCCCGATATAGGCAAAGCCGCAGACGATGGTTGAACCATAGAGCGGTTTGAATTCATCAAACCGGCTGCCATCGACCAAACGGGCGATGATTTCGCGGATGTCGAACGGCTTGCGCGTATCGCGGGGAATAATGCCCGCGATTTCGGCCGGATCGTATTTCGGCAATTCCGCCGGGTGGGTATGCCAGGTGCGTTTTGGCCCGCGTTGCAAATTGGCGGCAATCGCGCGCGCCTGCAACAACGCATGCACGTCATCCGGGGCCAAATGATCGGCGACACCGGATAATCTGGCATGCACCTCGCCGCCGCCCAAATCCTCGGCACTGACCACCTCGCCGGTTGCGGCGCGGACCAAGGGCGGCCCCCCTAAGAAAATCGTACCCTGATTTTGCACGATCACCACCTCGTCCGACATGGCGGGAACATAGGCGCCGCCAGCGGTACACGATCCCATCACTACCGCGATTTGCGGGATACCCGCACTGGACATCCGGGCTTGGTTGTAAAAAATGCGGCCGAAATGATCGCGGTCGGGGAACACCTCGTCCTGGCTGGGCAAATGCGCGCCGCCGGAATCGACCAAATAAATGCAGGGCAGATGATTTTGCGCGGCGATTTCCTGCGCCCGCAGATGTTTTTTCACCGTCATCGGGTAATAGGTGCCACCCTTGACCGTGGGGTCGTTGGCGACGATCACGGCGGGTTTACCCGCGACATAGCCAATACCCGTCACCATCCCGGCGGCGGGCACGTCGTCAGTGCCATACATATTATATCCGGCAAAAGCAGAGAATTCCAAAAACGGCGCGCCGGGATCGAGCAAATGATCGATCCGATCACGGGTCAATAATTTGCCACGCGCCAGATGTTTTTTGCGCGCGTCATCCGAGCCGCCCAGGCGGATTTTTTCAAGCGTCCGGCGGAAATCATCCAACACCGTTTGGGTGGCTTTGGCATTGTCACGAAAATCGTCGGATTGGGCGTTGATCGCCGAGGATAGGGTTTTCATGGCCCCAAACCTAGCCCAGGTAGAGTCGCCACGCAACGGGGCGCATGGGCAGTGCGGGATAAGTGGGAAATACCCGTAGCTAAGAAGCTAGGTTTTGGTTGGCTGCCGCATAGCTCGGCACCCGTTCAATTCTAAATAGATGCAAGCAATGCCTATTATTGGCCTGTTTGAAAGTCTTAATGAGCTTCATGCCCGCTGCCTTGGCCGCATAGATAAAGTTTAATTCCGGTATTTTATATGAGCTTACAACATGCATATACTGACCTGCTTGGACGGCATATTGCTGTTTGTCCAACACAAGCGATTGACTTTGTTTGCTTACAAAACCAATATCTAAACGGCTATGATTTTTTTTCCAATTAACTGAGTGCTCCCAAGCCTCCACCGACCAATTTTGAACCATCAAGTCGCGTTGCACACGGTGCAAGACATTGCGAATAAAAATCTCGTTCGCCGGATTTTTGTAGGCAGCTAGAAGATCGTTTTCATCCTGGTTCAGATCTTGTGAAATCAACAAGTAGCCGCTCTGCCCTATGGCATTGGACCAGATCGCCAGATGCCGGGCCAGTGCTTGCAAGAAATTTTCTGTTTTTATCGGCGTTATGTTAAGCAACGTTCCACCAAAACAAACGCCAACCCGGTTTTTAATGCCCACAAAGCCTAAATCCGGCATAAAAAAATCGGCCAGCAGTGAATTTGCAGCCAGTTGCGGAAAATGTTGGTTTAAAAAAC
>CANGQU010000168.1 GCA_947456345.1 Alphaproteobacteria bacterium
CAAATTGATCAAGGCCGAGGGAATAAAAAACGGACTGATTTTGCGCGGGCTTTCTTGGTGCAGTAACACGCTGGCGTCACTGATTTCCGTCAAACCACCAATGCCGGAGCCGACCAATACGCCCGTGCGCTCTTGGTCTTCGGCAGATACGGGCTGCCAGCCGGAATCGGCAATCGCTTGCTGTGCCGCGGCCATGGCATAGACGATAAAATCGCCCATGCGGCGGCGGTCTTTGGCCACGACATATTCATCCGCATTGTAAAATCCATCCGCCAAGCTGCCAGGCGGCAAAGTCCCAGCGATTTTGGACGGCAAATCCGATACGTCAAAGGATTGGATTGCCGTGATCCCGGATTGGGCATTCAACAGCCGTTGCCAGGTATGCTTGATACCGCAACCCAGTGGCGTAACCAGACCCAGACCTGTTATGACAACGCGGCGCATGATATGTCTAAAATGAGAGTTGCATCCGGTTAACGATGGGGGCGAGAGGATGCAATCCCCTCGCTTGCGCCAAAACGTTAACCGCGCCTAATTAGGCGTGTTGTTGGATGTAATCGACCGCGTCTTTGACGGTCAAGATTTTCTCGGCGGCTTCATCGGGAATTTCGCAACCGAATTCCTCTTCGAAGGCCATAACCAATTCAACGGTATCCAGGCTGTCCGCGCCCAAATCGTCAATAAAGCTGGCGTTGGTCGTAACCTTGATATCTTCCACGCCCAAATGTTCGACGATAATTTTCTTTACGCGCTCTTGTACATCGCTCATCGTTTTACCTCTGATGAAGTTGTTATAAGCTGGCTGTATTACCCGTTTTTCACAATTTTGACAAATAGTTTTCCGTTTAGGCCGAAAACAGCCTCTATTTGTTGTGGGTAAACATAGGGTTAAAGCTATTAGCGGTTAGGCAAGAGCCAGAACCTTGCCTACACCATCGCCATACCGCCATTGATATGCAACGTCTGCCCGGTCACATAGCCCGCCGCATCGCTGGCTAGATACAATGCCGCTGCCGCAATGTCATCAGGCGAACCCATGCGGCCCAATGGAATCTTGGCGTTGATTTTTTCTTTTTGTTCATCCGTCAGCACCTCGGTCATCGGCGTTGCGATAAATCCCGGGGCAATGACGTTGACGGTGATGTTGCGGCTGGCGACTTCTTGGGCCAGCGCCTTGCTAAAGCCGATCAAACCTGCTTTGGAGGCGCAATAATTCGCCTGCCCCGGATTGCCGGTTGTACCCACGACCGAGCCTATGGAAATAATGCGCCCGGCGCGATTTTTCATCATCCCGCGCAAAGCGGCGCGGACCAATTTAAATGTGCTGGTCAGGTTAATATCGATAACACTTTGCCAATCTTCGTCCTTCATCCGCATCAATAGACCATCGCGCGTTACCCCCGCATTGGCCACCAAAATGTCGATTTTGCCCAATTGCTTTTCAGTATCGCTGATAAGCGCGTCAATTGCCGCACTGTCTGTTAAATTGGCGGCCAGCACATGCGCCCGCTCGCCCAAATCCTTGGCCAGATTTTGCAACACCTCGGCCCGGGTGCCGGTTAGCATCACGGTCGCACCAGCCGCATAAAATTGTTTTGCAATGGCCCCACCGATCCCGCCTGTTGCGCCGGTTATCAGGGCAATTTTACCATTTAGATTATTCATGCCTCACTCCCTTGATAGGAGCGTGTGGCGTGTAGCGTCAAGAAAACTATACGCTATACGCTATACGCTTTTTAAAAAAGATTCGATATCCGCCGGGCCTTCGATATTGACGATCTGCAAATCCGGCTCGATCCGGCGGACAAGCCCGGTCAGCACCTTGCCCGCGCCGATTTCCACAACCGTGGTGACACCTTGGGCTTTCAGGAATTGGATCGATTCGCGCCAACGGACCATGTTGGTCATCTGCTCGACCAAAAGCTTGCGTAAATTATTCGGGTCTTGCTCGGCCTTGGCGGTGACGTTGGCCACAACCGGCAAGGTCGGCATGCCCAGGGTGATGTTAACCAATGCGTGCTGCATGGCATCGGCCGCAGGCGCCATTAATGGCGAATGGGATGGCACCGATACCGGCAATAACAATCCACGCTTGGCCCCATGTTCTTTGGCAATGGGCAAGGCGCGCTCGACGGCGATTTTATGGCCGCTGATGACCACTTGCTCGCCGGAATTGTCGTTGGCCGCCACACAGATTTCGGCCTTGCCTTGGCTGGCTAGTTTGGCGATTTCTTGCGCCTTGGCCAAATTTACACCCAATAATGCAGCCATAGCGCCGATGCCGTTAGGCACTGCTTTTTGCATGGCTTGGCCACGCAACTTCAATAGCTTAGCAGTATCGGCTAAACCAATACATTTTACAGCGCATAAGGCAGAATATTCGCCCAAGGAATGCCCAGCCACATATTTGGCCAGTTGGCTGATTTTCTTACCCGCATCTTTTTCCAGAACCCTTAATAACGCCATGCTAACGGCCATTAAGGCGGGCTGGGCATTTTCGGTCAGGGTCAGATCCTCGGCTGGACCGTTAAAAATGATTTTCGATAGGTTTTGCTTTAAGGCTTCATCCACCTCGGCAAAAACGTCGCGGGCAGTGGGCGATGCGTCGTAAATCGCCTGGCCCATGGCGACCGCCTGCGAGCCTTGGCCCGGAAACACGAATGCGTACATGTCGTTAACCCCTTGTTGTTGCAGCATGGATAGTCGATCCCAAGCCCGCCGTAAAGCGAAAGATGGCGACAGGCATGGATAAAACTTCTGAAATTTGGCTATTGCAGCAAACGGCTTAACCGGCTATAAACCCAGCCTACTCCTTGCCGTCCGGGTTTCCGGCCGGCTAGTTGGTGGCGGCTGGATGGTCCAGACGCCTTATCAATGAACAGCCATAGGGAGATACACATGGCGTTTTATGAAACCGTGTTCCTGGCGCGGCCGGACATCGCTCCTGCTCAAGTGGAACAACTAAGCAATCAATTTGGCGAAATCTTGGCCAAAAACGGCGGCAAAATCGTATCCCGCGAATATTGGGGTTTGCGCAATCTTGCCTATCGCATGAACAAAAACCGCAAAGCGCATTACATGATGCTCAATATCGAGGCCCCCGGCCCCGCATTGATCGAGCTCGAGCGCAACTTGCGCATCAACGAAGACGTGATGCGGTATATGTCGATCAACGTCGATGAGCTGGAAAAAGGCCCATCCGCTGTGATGCGCAGCAAATCCAACGAAGGCCGCGACGACGACGCCAATTTTGGCTTTGACGACGCCACCGCTTAATTTTGGGAGCATGTTATGAACGCTTATACGAATTCTTCTTCTCGTTCGCACGGCGGCAGCAGCCGTGGTGGTGAACGTGGCGGTGACCGTGGCGAACGCGGCGGTGCCGCTGGCGCCGC
>CANGQU010000169.1 GCA_947456345.1 Alphaproteobacteria bacterium
CTTGCGCGTCATACTGGATCGGCGTGGGCGCGTGCCTGCCGCGGCCAAGGTTATTGCCACCGCCCTGGATTATCCAACCTTGGTGTTGGGCGAGGAGGTGGACGATATGCCCAGTGTGCTCAGCCAGTTAGCAGAAAAAAACGGCATCACGCGTTTATTCGCCGAGGGCGGGTACGCGCTGGCCAGATCTTTGGTAACAGAATCCTGGGCGGATCGGATTTATTTATACCGCGCGCCGGTTGCGGCCGGGCCCAATGGGCGCTTGCAGGTTCAGGATTTTGGCATTCGCCCCGGCCAAGAGCATTTTTTGGATTATGTGCTGACATCAGAGCAAAAAATTGGTCCAGATCATTTATCCATTTACGAGCGTTTGTAAAAACACCCCCTAGCCACCGCCTGCCCACCGCTCTAAACTAAGCCCATGTTTACAGGTATTATTCAAGATCAAGGACGAATCGAGGCAATCGAAAAATCGGGCGATTGGATTTTATCCATCCGCCCGATGTATTTTGATCTGTCGATACTAAAACTGGGCGATTCGATTGCCTGTAACGGGGTTTGTTTAACCGTAATCGGGATCGAAAATGACACCTTTCGGGTGCAGGTATCCAATGAAACCCTGACCGTGACTACGGCCAAGTCCTGGGCGGTTGGACAAATGTTGAATTTGGAACGCTCGCTCCGGCTGGGCGATACGCTGGATGGGCATTTGGTTTATGGCCATGTGGACGGCACCGCCAGCTTGGCCGAAATTATGCCGGATATGGACTCCCATCGTTTGACTTTCCTTTTGCCGGAAAATCTGGCAAAATACGTTGCCTTTAAGGGGTCAATCGCCATTGATGGCGTGTCCCTTACCGTAAATTGGGTGGACGGCAAAAAATGCGGGGTAAACATCATTCCGCATACTTGGCAAGTTACCAATTTGGGCGCATTGCCAAAAGGGGCCTTGGTCAACGTCGAAATCGACATGTTGGCTCGGTATGTAGAACGGTTAAGCCAATTTACCGGCAAACTATAAAAAGGATAAGGTATGAATAAGCCAAGTTTACAAATCGTCAAATCGCCCGCAACGGAAATTGTGCTGAACACCACCGAAGAAATTTTGGCCGATTTGAAGCGCGGTAAAATGGTCGTCATCGTCGATGACGAAGACCGCGAAAACGAAGGCGATTTGATTATGGCCGCAGAAAGCATCACGCCCGAGGCCGTGAATTTCATGACCAAATTCGGCCGTGGCTTGATTTGCTTGCCACTTACCGCCGAGCGAGTGCGGCAGCTGAATCTGCCGATGATGCAAAAGCATAATGTGGCCGAGGATTCGACCGCGTTCACAGTATCCATCGAAGCGCGGGAGGGTACGACGACTGGCATCTCCGCTGCCGAGCGTGCGTTGACCATCCAAGTCGCCGTGGATGCTACCAAGGGCCCGGCCGATATTTGCACCCCGGGCCATATTTTCCCGCTAGTCGCCAAAGATGGTGGCGTGTTGGTGCGCGCCGGCCATACCGAAGCCAGCGTGGATTTGGCGCGACTGGCCGGTTTTGCCCCCGCCGGTGTGTTATGCGAGATTTTAAACGATGACGGCACCATGGCCCGTTTGCCGGATTTGTTTACATTCGCCAAACAGCATGATTTGAAATTGGGCTCGATTGCGGATTTGATCGCGTATCGCCTGCAACGTGAATCTTTGGTCGAGCGGACCAAACAAGGTCAATTTTCTTCGCTTTATGGCGGCGATTTTGCGCATCATACCTTTGTCAACAAAGTGTCCGGGGCCGAGCATTATGTGCTGCTTAAAGGCGATGTCGCGGCCGCCCAGAAACGCGGCGAGGCCGTGCATGTCCGCGTCCACCGTTTCGATGTGATGGACGATTTGTTCGGCAATGTGACCGATGGCCGGGGTAGTTTGCTGCAAATGGCGATGCAGAAAATCGCCGAAATCGGCACGGGCATGGTGGTGTTATTGCGTGACCAGGACAGCATGCTGGGGCCGCACACCGATCAACAATCTAGCGCCCAAATTTTGCGCACCTATGGTATCGGCGCACAGATCATCAAATCGATGGGCGTCGGTAAAATGATTTTGCTGACCAATCATCCCAAATCGCTCAAAGCGCTCGAGGGTTATGATCTGGAAGTCGTGGCCCAAGTTCCTTTGTCCAAGGGGAATTAAGCGATGAGCAAAGTTTTAATCGTCGAAGCCCGATTTTACAACGATATCGCCGATACGTTGTGGCAAGGTGCCCAAACCGTGTTGGATGCAGCGAAAATCGCCTATGACCGCTTGGCCGTGCCGGGTTCGTTTGAATTGGCACCGGCTGTGGCCATGGCCGCTCAATCAGGGGCGTATCAGGGCTTCATCACGCTGGGTTGCATCATCAAGGGTGAAACCAATCATTTTGAATTAGTTTGTGCCGAATCCACCCGCGCCATCCAGAATCTTGCGCTGGAAAAGCATTTGGCTATCGGCTTTGGCCTGATTACCGCCTATACCGAGGAGCAGGCTTGGCACCGCGCCAAAGCCGATGGCGAAAATTATGGCGGACGCGCCGCCATTGCTTGCATTCGTATGATGGAATTGCGTCGCCAATTCCGCCTTGCTGCTTAACCGATTTAGACCATGACCTTTGCCCTTGCCATGAATCAAACCGAATCCCCCAAAAAGCGCAGTTTGTCGCGCCTGGCCGCCGTGCAGGCTTTGTATCAGCAACATTTTACCGGCATGCTGCCCAGCGATGTGGTGGAACAGTTTTCCAGACATAATTTTTCAACGCCGATCGAAGAAATCTCGCTCGAACAATTGGACCGTGAATTGTTCAACGATTTGGTTATGGGTGCATCCGCGCGGGTAACCGATCTGGACAAAATGATCGAAAGCAATTTGGCCGAGGGGTGGAGCATGCAACGCATGGACCCCATTTTATTGGCGATTTTGCGCTGCGCCATCTATGAAATGTGGTGCCGCACCGACATCCCGGTCAAGGCGAGCATTGACGAATACGTCACGCTTACCGCCGATTTTTATGCGAGCAACGAACCCAAATTCATCAACGGCGTTTTGCATAAGCTGGCCGTGATTTTGCGCAGTGGCGATCAAAACAGCAGCCTTAATCTAGCTAAATCCTAAGCGCCCATGCGCGAATTCGATGTCATCGAAAAATATCTGCGCCCTTTGGCAGCAGGTAATCAGTTTGCGCTTGGATTGCGCGATGATGCCGCATACTTGTCGCCGCCCGATGGCTGCGAGCTGGTTATCTCCACCGACATGCTAATGGCGGGGGTGCATTTTTTTCCTGACGATCCGCCCGCGCTGATTGCTAAAAAGGCGTTGCGGGTGAATTTGTCCGATCTGGCGGCAAAGGGTGCGGTACCAATCGGATATTCCCTA
>CANGQU010000170.1 GCA_947456345.1 Alphaproteobacteria bacterium
ATTTGCCTTTTTGCCCGCTCCGGCTTTTGCCGCGCGCACCGCTTTGCCGCGCCGCCGCTAAGCGGCCCATATTTCCGATCTACATCGCTGAATTTTTTAGCGCCTGATTTTTTAGGCGCAGGTTTTATTTTTTAGCTTAGGAGTAGAAAATGACTAAGTCAGTAAAAACCAAAGCATTAAGTTCTTCGCCCGCAGCTGAAGAAATTTTTGGTTATGTGCAGAGTGGAAAATTTTATCCTGTGTTCGCGGCAATGTATGCTTATGGTTTTAACTTTAAGGTGGATTTAACCGACCCCAAAAAGCCAAAAGAAATAGCGGAATTGCCGGCCACATTTCCTGGCAATGCTGTGTTGGTTAGCATCCAATACACCACCAATGGTTCGTTTTTAGGGGTTAAACTGGCAGAGGCTGCATTGGGCAATCCAAAACAAGCCAAAGCAATTTCCCTTGCCACCGGCGTAGCGAAAAAAACCCGTGAAAACACTATTGCGTTGCCAGCGATGCAAGAGTTAGTGGCGGCCTACGGCAATGATGGGTGCGGCGAGAGGTAACCATACAAAAACCCCCGCCAATGACGGCGGGGGTTATAATTCACCCTCTCCCTTCCTTGGAAGGGAGAGGGTTAGGGAGAGGGATGGGAGATATTTACACCAAGATGATTGGCAATTGCCATCACCACCCCATCCAAATTTTGCTCAATATCCGTATTTTGAAAACGCAAGACCGTGTAGCCCATGTTGCTCGATATAATGTTGACGTTGTGCGTCCTCGGCAATCGTCATATCGTGATACAACCCGTCAATTTCAATAACGATTCGTTTTGCTGGGCAACAGAAATCGACAACATAGGGGCCGATGGCGTACTGGCGGCGGAATTTCAAACCACCCAACCGTCCAGCGCGTAGCGCTTGCCAGAGTTTATATTCGGTTGGTGTTAAGTTTTTACGAAGCTTTTTGGCTAGTGGCAGCAGATGTTTATTATGATCTGCCTTGTACATGATTATTTAATCCCTCTCCCTTTAATCCCTCCCCCGCAAAATGATGGATATCCATCATTTTGCCCCTCCCTTTGCAAAAGGGAGGGGGTGAAGTTAGAAACACCCTCTTCCTTCCTTGGAAGGGAGAGCTGAAACGATGGGTATCCATCGTTTCAGGGGTGAGAGATGTACAGCTTGTCTACCCCGCCGCTTTTTCTTTTGCCGGCATGCTCAATGCTGTGCCGGTGGCCTGATCGACTTGCTTCATCGACAATTTGATTTTGCCGCGATCGTCGAAACCGATCACCTTGACCCACACTTGATCGCCCACATTGACGATGTCGGTGGTTTTACCCACGCGCTGCGGGGCCAATTCGCTGATATGCACCAAGCCGTCGCGGCTGCCCATGAAATTGACGAAGGCGCCGAATTCCACGGTTTTCACGACTTTGCCTTGGTAAATCGCGTTCATTTCGGGCTCGGAGGTGATGCCCTTGATCCAGGCAATCGCCGCGTCGGCCGCTTTTTGATCGACGGCGGCGACCTTGATGGTGCCGTCATCTTCGATATCGACCTTGGCGCCGGTGGTTTCGCAAATCTCGCGGATCACTTTGCCGCCCGTGCCGATCACTTCGCGGATTTTATCGCGCGGGATAACAAAGGTGGTAATGCGCGGCGCGTTTTGATTTACCGCATCGCGAGCATTCGTCAACGCCTTGGCCATTTCGCCCAAAATGTGCAAGCGGCCTTCTTTGGCCTGGGCCAACGCCACCTTCATGATTTCGGGAGTGATCGAGGTGATTTTGATGTCCATTTGCAACGCGGTGATACCGTCCTTGGTACCGGCGACTTTGAAATCCATATCGCCCAAATGATCTTCATCACCCAAAATGTCGGAAATGACGGCGTATTTTTTGTCTTCTTTGATCAAGCCCATGGCGATGCCCGCCACTGGCGCTGCCAAAGGCACGCCCGCATCCATCAACGCCAGGGACGAACCGCACACGGTGGCCATCGACGACGAACCGTTGGATTCGGTAATCTCCGACACGATGCGCATCGTGTAGGGGAATTTGTCTTTGGCGGGCAATAACGGACGCAACGCGCGCCATGCCAATTTGCCGTGGCCGATTTCGCGGCGGCCCGGCGTGCCCAAACGGCCAGTTTCCCCGACCGAATAGGGCGGGAAGTTGTAATGCAACAAGAAACTTTCGCGGATGTCGCCGGTGATCGTGTCAATGCGTTGCTCGTCCTCGCCGGTGCCCAAGGTCGCGACGACCAAAGCCTGGGTTTCGCCACGGGTGAACAAGGCGCTGCCATGGGTGCGCGGCAACACGCCGACTTCGGAGGTGATCGGGCGGATGGTTTTGCCATCGCGGCCATCAATGCGCTTGCCTGTATCCAATACCTGGCCACGGACGATGCTGCCCTCGAGTTCTTTGAACAACGATCCGGCCAATTTCGCGGCCTCGGCATCATTGGCAAAAGCAGCCATGGCGGCTGTTTTCACCTTGTCAATCGCGGCATAGCGGTCTTGTTTAACCACGGTTTTATACGCTTCGCGCAGGCCAGAGGTGGCCAATTCCGCCAATTTGCCTTTGACCACATCATGCATAGCGGGTTTGACCGGCAAATCCCAGGCCGGTTTGGCGCAGGTTTCAGCCAGTTGAATAATCGCCTCGATGACCGGTTGGAACGATTGATGGCCTTTGACGACCGCGTCCAACATGATGTCTTCGGATAATTGTTGCGCTTCGGATTCGACCATCAGCACGCCATCGGTGGTACCGGCAACGACTAAATCCAATTTCGACTCTTTCATTTGCGAAATCGTGGGGTTGACCACCAATTCGCCATTGATGTAACCGACGCGCGCGCCGCCAATCGGGCCCATGAAGGGAATGCCCGAAATGCACAATGCCGCCGACGTGCCGATCATGGCCACGATATCGGGTTCATTTTCCATGTCATGCGACAATAAGGTGCAAATGACCTGGACTTCGTTCAAAAAGCCTTCGGGGAATAACGGGCGGATGGGCCGGTCGATCAAGCGCGAGGTTAGGGTTTCGGCCTCACTGGGGCGGCCTTCGCGTTTGTTGTAACCGCCCGGGATTTTACCGGCGGCAAAGGCTTTTTCTTGGTAATGCACGGATAAGGGGAAGAAATCTTGGTCGGGGGCGGCTTTTTTCTCGCCTACTACGGTACATAATACCGATGTGTCGCCCATCCGCGCTACGACCGAACCATCGGCTTGGCGGGCAATTTTACCGGTTTCCAATGTCAATTTGCGGCCGCACCATTGCAGCTCTTTGCGGAATACTTGAAACATAGTCATCGTTGCTATCGTCCTTGTTTATGTTGATATATCTCATTACGAGTTTCGGCGCG
>CANGQU010000171.1 GCA_947456345.1 Alphaproteobacteria bacterium
CCGACACCCGCGGCGCGCTTGGGCGTGATCTCCTTGGCCAATAATACTTTTGCTACGCTGGATTTATTGGCGGGCGAGACCAATTTGCGCGTGCTCTCTCGCCCGCGCGTGATCGTCAAGAACAAGGCGACCGCTACTATTAAAAGCACCGATCAAGTGCGGATCGTAAAATCGGTTTTGACCACCAACGCCCAGCAAGGCGGGAGCAATTTGCCGCAGCGCGAATTCGAAGACAAAGAAGTGGGCGTTAGCCTGCAAGTCACCCCCCGCATCGCCGAGGATGGCACGGTGAATATGGCGGTAAAGATCCAAGATTCGCGCCAAGGTGCTACGGATAATTCCAGCGGCGAGCCGCAGCCGACTTTTAACATCCGCGAAGTCAACACCGAATTGGTCAGCAAAAACGGCGAAACCATGATGATCGGCGGCTTGATTCGCAACACCAATAGCCGGGTCAAAAGCAAGGTGCCGTTTTTTGGCGATTTACCGTTTTTCGGCCAGGCGTTTTCGAACACCAACGATTCCGATCAACGCACCGAATTGGTTATTTTCCTTACCCCCTATTTGGTCGTAGATGAGTTATCCGCCCGTTTGGTCAGCGAAGCGTTGTCCAACTTGTCGCAAATCAATCCGGGCGCGGCTACCAGCGCTAACACGCCGGATTTGAATCTTTCGACCCCGCCTGATGAAAAACCGAAACCCAGCGCGGATAGCATTTTGCCCAGCCCTGCGCCGCTGCCTGCACCGATTGCGCCAGCGCCTCAGCCGGCGGTGATGATTCCGCCACCACCCGCTCCGCCCGAGGCGTTATTGGACGACAATGCCGAGGAGGTTTTGGATATACCCCTGCCGCCTGTGAAACCACCGGTCAAATCGGCGCCGCCAAGCTTGGCCTCCGATCCACCGCCCTCGCCAGTGCCGGATTCCGCCAACCCGACGCTGTTGCCAGCTAATAAGCCGTTGTTGCAATAAACCATGGCCGCGCCCCAGTCCTTTTCTATGTCCCTGCGTCTGCCGAAACGCATTGTCGCCTTTGATGCGCAGGGCAAGCCACAGCATTTCCGCCTGACGATCGATTGGTTCGGCGGGCTGCATATCACCCAGCAATCGGCCCTCAGCGCGTTTGCGCCGGGCGAACGCTGCTGGCTAATATTGGATCCGGCACTGGTGTTTTACCGCAAAAGCCGTCTGCCGGTGCAAAGCGCCGCCGATTTACCACGGCTGGCAGCCGATTTTTTTCCCTTTCCGCCCGAGCAAACTTTTTATGCCCAAGCCCGCATCGACAACGAAGACTATGTTTGCGCGCTAAGGGATCAGGATTGGCAACAATGGCAAAAAACCTCTCCCGCCCCGCCGGCCGGGGTGCTGGTAACGCCGGTGAACATCCCCTCGGTAAGGGCCGCCATCCAAAATCGCTTGGCGCGCGGTGCGATTGCCGATTTACAACCCCGCCCGGATAATTATTTCCAGCCGGGAGTCGCCCGCGCCATTTTTTGGGCGATGCTTTTGTTTGTGCTGTTGGCTGGCGGCGTATGGGGCGGGCAACGGGTTCTGGCCTGGCAAAATTCCCGGCTCGAGGCGCGATTGAACGAACTAAGCGCCGAATTCGGACAGGTCCGCGCCCAGGGCAAGGCATTGCAGAAAATGCAGGAAACGCTTTTGACCTTGGCGGATTTCCAAGGCGGGACGGGCACGGCTTTGTATAACCGACTGCAATCCTTGGTACAAACCTTGCCACCCAATCACTCCATTGATCGCATCGAATACAAGGACGGTCGTTTATCTATAGGCGGCTTGGGCCAATCGCCGCAAAGCTGGCTGTTGCAAAACGGCGCGTTGGCCAATGATGTTCAAATTACGCAATTGCCGCAAATCAACCGCTATACGGCAACTATCCCCATTGCCTCCCCGCCAACGCAATAAGGGTTTCGACATCGCGCCGGTTTTGTGGTTATGTACAGCCATAAATTATGTTCCAAAGGTGATCGCATGCTTCGTCTTTTTGTGTTTTTACCCTTGTTAACCCTGGCGCTGGCGGGTTGTGTGGCCCCAACGGCGCTGCCGCCCGTGGATATGACCTGGCTGTCGCTCCAAGCCGCCCGCACCGCCCAAGAAGGCATGTTGGATCCGGCCAAAATCGACCAAAACCGGGTTTATGCCGCTAAATTACGCATCGGCGGCGAGTTTTTCACCCTTACGACTAACGCGCCTTTGATTCTAAGCGCCAGCGGCAGCGGTGATGCACGTGCGATCTCGGCGATGCGCTTTGGCAAATCCCAGGACGAAATCACGCTGTTTACCCGCAATCCCGAAAACGGCGAGGGGTATCGCGCGATCATCCCTCTGCGCGAGGCGAATGATTGGCCGCAATTCAGCTTTCCGTTCCTGCGCGATGGTAAGTTGGCAACCTTGCCTGTCCAGGTCGTATCGGTGATTCGCCGCCCCGATCCGGACGATGATGTCCGTGGCTTGCGTGAATATTTGCAGCGTGGTGTCCCGGCGGAACAACCGTATTTCACCGAACGCGAACGCCCACCCGCGCGTCCCAAATCGGATGATTAGTGTATTGTCATCCTGACCCAGATCGTAGCGAAGGGGAAGGATCTAGGTCATCAAGATCCTTCGGTCGCTGACGCTCCCTCAGGATGACATGTATTTTTAAGACTTACCAACCCGGAGTAAAACCATGCGCAAACTACTCGTCATTACCGCCGTCGTGTTATTGGCTGCCTGTCAAACCCTGCCGATGATGCAATATACAACCCTGTCGCGGACCGAGGCTTTGAGTTATCAGCAAACTTTGCTCGGCGCACAGAATTTGGACCTTAGTCAGGTTATCACCGTCCGCTTGCTGGTGAACGGCACGCGGGTGGATGTAACGTCCTTGGCCCCCGAAGTTTTGGCATTAGAGGGCGAGGGGGATGCCCGCGCCGCGACCGTGATGGTATTTTCCGCCGATCGCAGCGAATTGGTATTGTTTACCCGCAATCCCGAAACGGGCGAGGGCATGGCCCGCCGTATAACCCCGGACGAGCTGCGCACCCGCCCCGTGTTCCAATTCCCAATGGTAGTCGGGTCCACCGTTACCAACGCCAAATTCGAAGTGATTGATGTGATTGTCAGGTAGTGGGTCGTGGGTGGTGGTTAGGGCAGCTTAGCAAAGGCCTAAATACCCTCCCCTTGTGGGAGGGCATGATTCAAAACTAATGCACTACGAAAACTATAGTAATTACCAATAAGAATTGGACAGTTCCGCCTATTCTCCCTCCCCCTTGGGGGAGGGTCGGGGTGGGGCTAAAACCGAGGCCCCACCCCTGAAATGATGGGTGACCATCATTTCAGTCCC
>CANGQU010000172.1 GCA_947456345.1 Alphaproteobacteria bacterium
TGGCTCTGATCGGCGGCGATACGACCACATCGCCTCATGGGCTTTGCATCGCGATTACCATTTACGGTTCCATACCATCGGGGCGTCAGATTTTGCGCAGCGGCGCTAAAATAGGCGACGATATCTATATTAGCGGGCAATTGGGCTTGGCGGCGTTGGGGTTGCATTGCCGCAAGCTGGATTTGGATTATCCCGAATTTATCGTCCGCTATCATCTACCGCAGCCACACATGCAATTGATTGATGCGCTGGCAGCTGAAAATTTGGTGCATGCCAGTATGGATATATCCGACGGTGTTTGGGGGGATCTGGCGCACATCCTGAAGGCGTCGGGGGTAGGGGCCGCCGTTCATTTGCCATCCATACCGCAATCCGCCACAGTCCAAGAATTTATTAAGAAATACGCGCTATCCTGGGTTGAGGTTTTGGGCGGCGGTGACGATTATGAATTGCTGTTTACAAGCCCAACTGGCACAGCCGCCGAGCTCTCTAACATGGCTGACCGATTGGGCGTAAGCATCGCCCGCATTGGAACTATAATCGCAGACACAGGGATCTCCGTCTTTGACGCTACACAAAATCCAATTGCAATTTCGCACACTGGTTACCAGCATCGGTTTTAGTTTGCTGGTACTGCTGGGGGTTTTTGTCCAGCCAGTGACGATTTATGCCAATGAATCCCCGCCAGCAGAACATGGCGGAGGTGGCGAGGACGGGGAAGGTGCGGCAGCCGTTCCGCAAATTCCCGAAGGGAAAAGTCAGTTAATTGAAACCAGCCCCGATAGCCCCTCCCTCAAGGGGCCGTTTATCGAGCTGAAGCAAATCAATGTGGTGGCGATTTATCGCAGTCAACCGGTACGGCACATGAATTTCATCTTTGTTTTGGAGATGGAAAATATGGAGCAGTGGAAATTTGTCCTCGACCGGATCGAGCCGGTCCGTTCGGAGATTGTGATGGAGTTGCATAAAATCGGCTCCTCGCAAAAGGGGGCGTTGCTCAAAGATTTCGATTTCCTCAAACAGCGGCTTTTGGCCACAATCGAGCGTGTGATAGGTCCGGGCCATGTCAAAAATGTCTTGATCAAGGCCTCCGCTGGTCGGGTTTTGCCCGCCTATTTTAAAAAATAGCAATATTTTTCAATCGCTTAATTTTGTTTCTGGGGGCCTTTGGCGGCTTGCCAGCCCGATCCCATTCTGGCATAACAGCCACTTGTTTTAAATCGACTTGTTCCAAAAGCACCGCCGGGTTCGGCAATCCGCCCCCGGCCAAAAGTAATGCAAAAAAGGAGTTATCATGTTGGATTTGCCAAATTTAGAATGGCTGGTCATTTTCTGTGGAGTCATGGCCATATTGTATGGCGCGATTGTGACCCGCTCGATCATGAGCGCCCCGGATGGGGACGATAAAATGCGCAGCATCGCCGCCGCGATTCAAGAAGGCGCGACCGCTTATTTAAACCGCCAATACCGCACCATCGCGCTGGTGGGCGTGATTGTTGGCGTTATCTTGTGGCAGCTGTTGGGCGTTTATGTCGCCTTGGGTTTTGCCTTGGGCGCGGTGCTCTCGGCTGCAGCCGGATTTATCGGCATGCATGTTTCCGTGCGCGCTAATGTCCGCACGGCGCAGGCTGCCAAAAGCGGCTTGCAACCGGCGCTGGATATCGCGTTCCGTTCGGGCGCGGTAACTGGCTTGCTGGTGGTTGGCTTGGGCTTGTTGGGCGTTGCTGGCTATTATTTCTGGCTCAAAGGCCATTTGGCAATCGACGATCCAAAACGTATGCGCACGATCATTGATGCGCTGGTGGCTTTGTCTTTTGGCTCCTCTTTGATTTCGATCTTCGCCCGTTTGGGCGGCGGCATATTCACCAAAGGCGCTGACGTAGGCGCGGATTTGGTGGGTAAAGTCGAAGCCGGGATTCCGGAAGATGATCCCCGCAACCCGGCCGTAATTGCCGATAACGTTGGTGACAACGTGGGCGATTGCGCCGGTATGGCCGCTGATCTGTTTGAAACCTATGCGGTGACCGTAGTGGCAACGATGTTGCTGGCGACCATTTCTTTTGCGTCGGGTAATTTGCTAGATACAATGATGCTGTATCCGTTGTTGATCGGTGCCATGTGCATTATCGCCACCGTGGTGGGCACTTTGTTTGTTAAGCTGGGCAAAGACAACCACATCATGAAGGCGCTGTATCGCGGTTTAGTTGTAACCGGCGTTATTTCCGCCGCAGCCATTGTATTTTTTACGCAAAAAATCTTTGGTGGCCTCGATATGCAATTGGCTATGGCCGATGGTAGCGTGATTACGGTTAAAAACCTGATAGCCTGTTCGCTGATCGGTTTGCTGGTCACTGCCTTGATGGTCTGGATTACCGAATACTACACCGCCAAGGAGTACCGTCCGGTTAAATCCATCGCCCAGGCATCGACCACCGGTCACGGCACCAACGTGATCCAAGGTTTGGCCGTATCGATGGAAGCAACTGCGATTCCGGTAATTGTGATCTGTTTTGGTATTATCGCTGCTTATTTGAATGCTGGTTTATTCGGCATTGCCTTGGCCGCGACGACCATGCTTGCTTTGGCCGGGATGATCGTAGCGCTGGATGCGTATGGCCCGGTTACCGACAATGCTGGTGGTATCGCCGAGATGGCGGGCCTGCCCAAGGATGTTCGCGTAACAACCGATGCGTTGGATGCAGTTGGCAATACGACCAAAGCCGTGACCAAGGGCTATGCGATTGGTTCGGCTGGTCTGGCGGCATTGGTTTTGTTTGCTGCCTATACCCAAGACATTAAGCACTTCTTCGTTGGTCTTAAGATCGATTTTAGCCTTGAAAATCCATACGTCGTGGTTGGCTTGTTCATCGGGGGCCTGCTGCCGTATTTGTTCGGCGCCATGTCGATGATGGCGGTTGGCCGTGCGGCCGGATCTGTCGTGGTCGAAGTTCGCCGCCAGTTCAAGGAAATCAAAGGCATCATGGAAGGCAAAGCCAAACCCGATTATAGCCGGGCGGTTGATTTATTGACCAAGTCCGCGATCCGGGAAATGATTTTGCCGTCGTTGTTGCCCGTGTTGGCACCAATCGTTGTTTATTTCGTGATCAACAGCTTTGCGGGGCAGGAACAAGCTTTTGCTACCCTGGGCGCATTGCTGATGGGTACCATCGTTACCGGGTTGTTTGTGGCGATTTCCATGACTTCCGGTGGTGGTGCTTGGGATAACGCCAAAAAATACATCGAATCTGGATAGTTCTCAGTTAACGGGGAAGTTAAAAGAAAAGGTTCACCAGAACACAAAGCTGCTGTCATTGGTGACACAGTTGGTGACCCTTTGAAA
>CANGQU010000173.1 GCA_947456345.1 Alphaproteobacteria bacterium
AGCATCAATGGTAAAACTGTAACAGTTCTGGCGACGGACACGTTGGAACAGGTGCGCGATAAAATCAACGCCGTCGCCGATATTGGCGTTACCGCCAGCATTACCAATCCCGGTGCCGGTGATTTCAGGCTAGTTATAACCAATAACACGCCAGGATCTGTGACTACCTATGCAGACGGCACCGATATCCTGGCGTCGCTGGGCGTATTAAACGCAAACGACAGCGTGAAAAATCAGGTGCAAGCGGCCATTACCAATACCAGCAGCGCGCTAAATGCGGTTATACCTGGCTTTGTCGGTGGCAGCTTTAGCATCAATGGTAAAAGCATCAGCATCGAAGCGACCAGCACGCTGCAGGATTTGCGCGATCGTATCAACACTGCCAACGCCGGCGTTAGCGCCAGTATTGTTACCAGCACCACCAACGAAGCGTATCTAGTTGTTACCTCGAACGCAACCGGCGTGCCGATTGCTTATTCCGATCCGTCGAATGTATTAGCTGGATTGGGCGTTCTCAACAACGACGATAGCGTAAGAAATCAGTTGCAAGCTTCACAAACTGCTCAGTTTACCGCCAACGGCTTGCGCGATCCCAGCCGCCAGCGTAGCGACATGATCTATAATCCGGCGGTATCTTTGGCCACGCTTGCACCCGGCCTGGTGACGGCAGGCGCCCAAAGCTTTCAAATAAGCAGCGGCGGGGTGCCGTTTACGGTCAATTACAACGACACCATGACCACCAACCAAATAATTGATGCGGTCAATGCCGCCGCAACCTTGGCCGGATCCGACGTTACTGCCAGTTTGGAAACCATCGAAGGCGGCAACGGCGGCTATCGCATGGTTATCAAAGATGCCTCGGGCGATGCCGTAACTTTCGGCGCTGATACGGGCGGTTTTGTAAATGCCATGGATTTCAGAGATCCCAAGATCCTGGAACGCACCAGCAACACGGTTAGCGACTTGATCAACGGGATGACCCTTAATTTGTTTGCGGCCGAAGGGGGCACCACCATCAAGATCGACGTCGAGCAGAACTTGAACGACGTTAAAAACCAGATCGCTACCTTCGTCGACGCCTATAATAAACTCATCGAATTTATGAACGTGCAGACTACGGTGGATCCGATCACCGGTAAACCGACAAAAGACACTGGTATTCTATTCGGTTCGCGGGTTATCTCGGACGTCACCGGACGTTTGGGTCTTTCTTTATCGCAATCGGTTTCCGGTGTTAACTCAGCGTTTGCAGCCCTCGGCAATATCGGGATCAAATTCGTAGACAACAACCGAATCAGCAATCAAGATTTGCGTAATACGCTGGAAATCGACGAACAAAAACTGGATCAGGCGATTTTGAACAATGGCGAGGATGTCCGCAAGCTATTTACTTTCGATGGGCGGACCAACGACTCACGCTGGACCATCACCGGATTTGATGGCGGCGTAACCTATGATGCCAGCGGGTTGAACATCAATTTTACGCATGACGGCACAAAATTGACTGCAGCCGACATTGGCGGCAACAGCAGTTTGATCGAGATCATTGGCGACAATTCGATCCGCATCAAAGACGGTCCAGGCAAAGGCATGACGTTGTTTTATAACGGCGGTGCGGCCACCGGAAGCGTAACCGCGAATTATACAGTCGGTTTTGCGGCCAATATGTTCAACACCTTACAGGATTTATTGACCGAAAATACGGGCACAGTCGATAACGAAGTCGATGCTCTCACCACCTTGAATAAAACCAATCAAGAACGTATCGATCGACTGAACGAACGGATTGAAACATTCCGACAATTGCAGTTGGATAAATTCACCAAAATGGATGCGGCTATGTCGAGCGCCCGCAGTCAGCTAGATCAGATCAAACAAAGCTTTGCGCAGAAAAACAATTAATCGGTGAACCCGCCGCCCACAGGAAGATATAGACTTGTCGCAGAACCAAGCCCACAAAGCCTATGCCCAGCAGCAGATTTTCACCGCTTCGCCAGCCAAACTGGTGTTGATGTGCTATGAGCACGCTATTGGCGCTTTGAACGAAGCTATTCGCGCGATTCAAGAAAACAATGTCGAAAAGCGCTGGAAGGCCAACGCCAAGGCAACCGAAATCATCGGTCATCTGTGGAGCACACTGGAGATGGAAGGCGGCGGCGAGATTGCCAAGAACCTGGACCAGCTTTACAATTTAATGCTGTCGAAATTGCCCGATGTCGATTTCAAAAATAGCATCGAAACCGCGCAAGAAGTCATTAAATTGTTGGAGCCGCTGCGAGATGCCTGGCGTGAGCTTGCCAACAAATTCAGCGAACAAGATCTCGCCAAGGCCCGCGCCCAAGCCGAATTGGCCCATAGCCAATCAGCGCCCGCAGCCACACCCGCACCAATTCCAACGCCTAGCGCCTCAACCACACCCGTTGCCACCGCGCCGTTGCCACAGGTCGCGGCTGCCGTGCCCGTGGCACCGCCCGCGGCCCCAGCGTCCAAGAATATGGGCGGATACGGGGCGGTTAAGCCGCGCGCCCCTGCCCCGGCGAGTCAATCATCGATGACCTTTTCTGCATAAACGCTTTATCCACTATGCGCTAAAACAAAACCGCCGTAAGGCGGTTTTTTTATTGACTAGGCTGCCGCATCCCAAAACATTACGCGGCAAATATTGCCGCGGGTAAGTCCAGTTAATTTCTTTAGCCATCTTTAAGCATTGCCAGCATCGCGGCTAAGACTGCCCAGAATCGGCCAGCGATCCCGAAAACTATTTCAATCCAATCACTTACATCAAATTTTCTCCAGTTGGCATCGGTCTTGCATTATTCCAACCGTGCTAGGCAGAACTACGCCCAAGCATGGCCCGGCAAGCAAGCCGGGCGCAATTGGCAAAGGAGATCGACATGGGCATGAGTCTTAACACCAACCTGACTGCGAGTATCGCGCACCGCAATTTAATGCAGTCGGACGCGGATATGACCCGCTCTTTGGCCAAATTATCGTCCGGTCAACGGGTTGTATCGGCCCGCGATGACGCCGCATCCATGGCCATCGGTTCCCGCCTCCGTTCCGATTTGTCCGCCTTGCGCCAAATTCAAATCAACGCCACCCAGGCCATGTCGCTATTGCAGGTCGCCGAAGGCGCCCATGCCCGCGTCTATGACATGCTGGTCCGCTTAAAAGCTTTGGCTTCCCAAGCTGGCTCCGCCAGCTTGTCCAACACCGAACGCAGCATGTTGGATACAGAATACCAAGCCCTAGTCGATGAAATTGATCGCGTCGCTGCCGCTACCACCTTTAACAATAATCAGCTCGTTAATGCGAA
>CANGQU010000174.1 GCA_947456345.1 Alphaproteobacteria bacterium
AGGGCGAGCCGGACAGGACACGGCGGTCCTGTTTCGGCGACAAATTCAGTTGTATGGTTGGAATTAGATCACGCATACATTCCGTTTTATGCGGATTTAAGCCAAATGTCGATTCTTATTGCGTTGCAACCGCACCGGGCTTATTATTTGCGCACGCAGCATATATCAAGTAAAGCCCGGTATCCGATGTCGGGTGAAACATAATCAACCATGATCTTTTGGGCCAGAATCGGCCCGCTGCGTGATGTGCACATATGACGATTGAAACGCCAACGACCGATCCGGCCGACGAGACCATTGACGCGCTGACTGATAGCGAGGTTATGGGTACGCCCGAGCGCGCTTCCGATGCCATGAAATCCACCGGACGCGCCGGGCCGGGTGGCCAGCAAGCCGCCAGCCCTAAGGCCAAGCCAGCACCGACAGCCGAAGACAAGCCCAAGAATCAAGTTGATTCCGGCATCGAAGCCAAAACCGCGCTCACTCCGGCCGAAGCGGCCGAGAAAATCCAAAAACTATTAGTTGCGCTACAAGGCAAAAGAGATGGATTTTGGCTGCGTACGTATCCGGATTCGTTATATGGTGATGATGCGCCGAATGTGGCGATGCAGTTTTATTTGCTGCAATTATTGGCGATCGTCCAACCGCAAAGCTTTACCTCGGAATTGCAGCAATTATTGACGCGCTTCAATCCGCAAAACCCACAGCCGACGATCCAGGCCATTATTCAACAACCCGCCTTGGCCCAAGCGCTGAATCACAGCGTCGAAAAATTAACCGCACCCGCCGCGCCATTACAAACTGCGCAACGCACAACCGAACCGATGGTACAAACGCGCAGCGGACGGATGATTACAGTCGGGCAATTACAAGATATTTTGGGCCGGATGGCGGCACGGCGCGAACATATCGCCCAGCAACGCCGTCCCCGCCGCCCCCGCATGCCGTTGCGGCAAGGGCCGGCACGACTGCGCCGCCCGCGCCGGATCATGCCAAAGCCGATCGAAGAAACTATCGCGCCAAAGACAGTGGAATTTTCCCCGCCTGTCGATATTGCACGCCTGGAATCGAATCGGGAATCGAATCGCGCCGCCAATGACGACCGCAAAACCCAAAGGGCTAGCGTCCGTCAACCACGCCCGTTGCCGCGCCGCGTTGCGGATTGGGTAAAAAACGCCCGCGCTAAAATCGCCGCGCGATAGTTTTATCCTGATCACCTCCTACCAAAACTTGGTGTCTTCTTCCCACGGAAAATGAATCCAAGTGTCTTGGGATACTTCGGTGATGAATGTATCAACCAAGGGTTTGCCTTTGGGTTTGGCATAGACGGTGGCGAAATGGGCTTTGGGTAGCATTTGCCGGATTACTTTGGCCGTCTCGCCGGTATCGACCAAATCGTCGAGGATCAACATCCCCTCGCCATCATGATCGATGCCTTTGATGGTTTCAACGCCGCTTTGCGCGCGATCGGCCGCATAGCTTTCAAGACATACCGTATCGATATAGCGGATGTTTAATACGCGCGAGACAATGGCTGCGGGCACCAACCCGCCACGCGTCACCACCACCAGGGACGCAAACGGCCCCAATTCCTGCAGCCGCCAGGCCAAGGCGCGGCAATCGCGCTGGATTTCATCCCAACTAACGGCGAATATTTTATTCGAGGTGCTGGATTCCGCCATGACCGAAAACTACCGCACGAATAACTGCACTTCGTTGACATCCACATCACCGCTGCTACGCATGCTGAGTGCTACACGGTCGGTGCGCAAACCCATATCGGTCAGGCTGCGTAAAACTTGTTCGGCGTATTTGCGCGCATTGCTGCTGGATAAGGCTTGAAAAGCGGGATTGCCGCGCGCAGGCGATACGGCTACCAAATTGAACATGGCATCGGGCTTGCGCTCCAACGCCCGGGACAACACCCCGTATAACTGGCGTTCGTAATTCACAACCGGTTTGTCAAAGCGGATGACAATCAAAGGCGCTGCCTGCGGATCGATCGGCAAGGTTAAGGCCGCGCCGCCCATAGGCGGCGTCACCTCAAAAGGGCGCAGCGCACCGCCCCCCGACGGTTGGGACGTAAAGCTGCGGTTGCCAAGGCTCATGCCGTATAATTCGCCGTTTTTAATCGCCAGCGATAAGGTGGTCAGATTGCTGCGCTCGGAGGCGATATAGGCGGTTTGCCGAGAAACATCTTCGGATAATTCGCGCAACAAGCGTTCGATCATGACCGTGGTGCGGTTGATATCATCCTCGAGAATGCGCAATTGTCGGTGATCTTCGTCAATCGCACCCGATACGCTATAGGTGGCTTTGACCGATTCCAACATGTAATTCGCCACGCTGGAATTGGCGGCGACCATCGTCGCCACGTTGTTCAATTGACCAATGTTTTCATTGACGCGGTCCAATTGGGCCTGCGCCTCGTTCCATTGTTGGACCAAAATCGGATTGCCGGGGGTCGTGCCCACCTGTAAGCGCGCCGAGACGGCGGCAACCAAGCCGTGATAAGCTTGGCTTTGGATTTCGGTTTGCTGGCGCAAATCGCGGAAGCGGTCGGAATTAGCCTGCACATTAGCTTGCAAATTGCGCAAATCGGTGCGGATTTGTTCGGCCTTCATCCCAACCTCGGTACCGGTATTCACACCCGGAATCGGGGGCACCATTGGAAAGGCCTGTTGCGCATAGGCCGGCGTACCCCAAGCTTGCGCCGGATCGGATGACCAGGGCAAGGTGGCGCTGGCGGGTTGTGGCGCGTAGGCGCCAGCGGGCGGGGTAAAACTGGAATCTTGGGCTTGGGGCCAGCCGGTCTGAGTGCAACCGGTCAAAATGGCGCCGGCAAACAATAATGCAGCCAGGGGAATACGAATGGGACGTTGGGTCATCGGGGTTTGACTCTTTCTTTGGCGTCGAAACAACAGCAATAATCGTAAATACATCCAGCGTGCGCCAAGGTTTGACGCCGCATAGCCGCGCGGCAGGATGCAGGGCAGCACCAGCCACTGCGCCATATTAGTCAAAGGCTTAGCCCCGCACAAGCGCGATTGCAGCATTCACCGGAAATTTACGTCCGAGGGGGCAAGCCCGCCCCCAGCATCTTTGAGAGCCGCGCCGCGCGGGGGTGAAAATAACCCCCTTGCCAAACCGGTTAGTTGTGGGTAATTTGCCCGGCCTTGAAGACGGTTACCGGTTGCCGGTTATCCGTTGCCGGTAATAAGTGGCGGGATACCGCTACATGCCGCCAACCGATAACGGATAACCAAAAACTGATACGCACCCGTAGCTCAACTGGATAGAGCAT
>CANGQU010000175.1 GCA_947456345.1 Alphaproteobacteria bacterium
ATCCAATAAACCCCCCCCCCCCTCGAGGGGGAGGTTGGGGGGGGGCCCCACCCCGCCCCTCGCCTCACGACTGGTCCATCGTCATCGATCTTTTGACCCCCCACACCACCTACCGTCTGGGCACTGGGGTGACTGAGGTGGGCCAAAAAAATCGCGCGATTTTGGCCGATGGTAATCCCTTGCCGCAAACACAATTGGCCGATTATCTGACCATCGCCTGGGCCACGCCCGACATGGACGCGTTATGGCGCGAATCGTCATCAGCGCGGCGCAAGTTTTTGGACCGGTTGGTCTATGCGTTATTTCCAACACACTGGGCGGCGTTGACGCGAATGGAAAAACACCGGTTGGAGCGCGCGCGGTTGTTGGAAATGGGCCGCCATGATGATCGCTGGTGCGATGCGGTGGAATTGGGCCTAGCGCGGGCGATGCAGGAAGTGGGGCAAAACCGCCGCGCGTATATCGATGCGCTGGGTACGGCGATGGCGGAATTTCATGGCGATTTCCCGCGTATCCATTTGGCCCTAGAATCCCACATCACCCCCGATATGGATGCGGCGGCAATCCAAGCCCAATTACAAGCGCATCGCAGCGGCGATGCCGCAGCCGGCATGTGCCGTTTTGGCGCAAACCGCGATGATTTAGGGGCGGAATTTATGCCCAAATCCCGCCCGGTCAATGGGTGTTCGACGGGCGAGCAAAAAATGGCGCTGTTATCGATTTTATTGGCGCATGCGGGGTTGTTACGGACCCGCCAAAACCGCCCACCGATTTTATTATTGGATGAAATCGCCGCACATCTGGATGATCGCCACCGCACGGCATTGGCCCGGCAAATCCAAGCCCTGAACGCCCAAGCGTTTTTAACCGGCGCCGATACGTCCCTGTTCACCGATTGGCGGGGTCAGGCCGGGTTTTGGGGGGTGCAAAACCAAACAGTGCAGTATCAGCAATGATGGTTTATTCTCTTTGCAGCTTGAGCAATCCCGCCAGATAGCCCAGTTTGGCTTGGTGGGCTTTGGTTAACGAAGCCAAATTGTGCTGACACACCAATGTATAACCTTGCAAAAAGTTAGCGACGAGTGAATGACTTTGCAGTTTATTCAATTTTTTGCTTAGTTTATTGAGCCTGCTCTTCCAAGTTTTGCCAAAATCAAAACCATTGCCGCTGGCCATGAACACTGCTTGCGCGTCAGCTATAATTTCGAATACGAACTTTGCACGCTGCAAGGATTCATCACTCTTTTTCGAAATTTCTTGGTGTTTCCCTGGCACTTTTACGGAATCTACTTGCTGTTCCACAAAGCGCAGTAAAAGCTCCATTTGTTGTAAATTTGGTGTCCACGGGCTTTTGGCCTTGAAAGCTAAACATAACTTTTTACAGGATTTATCAACCGCATTAGGATCGGCTGTCGCTAGTTTTTCCAGCGCCTGTTGCAGTAAATCGCCGGTGTTTGTTTCAGTCGTTGTTATCATGATTTATACCCCCTAATTTTTACTGCCACACAGTAGCAGAATTATCCATTATAGCAACACATAAATCGAGGGCAAAATTAGGCGCGTTTTACCCCCATTTCCGCGTCTGAAAACGGCCATTAATTCTTCGCTAAACCCCTGAAATTTGCTATAGTTTAACTGAGTTTAACATTTAAATTGTCATTCCCGCGCAAGCGGAAATCCAGGAGCCAAAAATCCAATTGTCGCCCCTGGATCCCCGGTCAAGCCGGGGATGACAATAAGATATTGGAATCCCCTGTATGACCGCCAAACCCGCACCCAAAATGACCGACGACACAACCGAAAACACCGCCCCGCCACCGCCCGAGGCCAAGACCTATTCCGCCGATTCGATCACGGTATTAAAGGGGTTGGACGCCGTGCGCAAGCGTCCGGGCATGTATATCGGCGATACCGATGACGGGTCGGGCTTGCACCACTGCGTGTACGAAGCCGTCGATAACGGCATCGACGAACATTTGGGCGGGCATGCGACCAAATTGATTGTCACCCTGCACGCCGACGGCGCTGCCAGCATCGAAGATGACGGGCGCGGCATTCCGGTGGATATACACAAAGAAGAGGGCATTTCCGCCGCCGAGGTCATTATGACCCAGCTGCATTCGGGCGGTAAATTCGATCAAAATTCCTATAAAGTATCCGGCGGTTTGCACGGCGTCGGTATTTCGGTGGTCAACGCGCTGTCCGATTATTTGGAATTGAATATTTGGCGCGACGGCAAGGAACATTACGTCCGCTTTGAGCAGGGGAAAACCGTCCAACCGCTGCGGGTTGTGGGCGACAGCAATGGCAAACGCGGCACCCGCGTGAAATTCAAGGTCAGCCGTGAAATTTTCACCATGACCGAATATTCTTTTGCCACCTTGGAACACCGGTTGCGCGAATTGGCGTTTTTGAATTCAGGCGTGACCATCACCCTGAACGACGAGCGCGGCGTTGATCCCAAATCCATCACCCTGTCCTACCAAGGCGGGTTGGCCGCGTTTGTGCAATATCTGGACCGCAGCAAACAGCCCGCGCACGAAGCCATTTCGGTACATGGCGAATCCGGCCCGATTAGTTTTGAATTGGCGATGCAATGGAATGACAGCTATCACGAAACCATGCTGTGTTTTACCAATAATATTCCGCAGCGCGACGGCGGCACGCATTTAATCGGCTTTCGCGCCGCGCTGACGCGCACCATCAACAAATACGTCGAAGAATCCGGCGTGGCAAAAAAAGAAAAGGTCGCCGTTACCGGCGATGATGCACGCGAGGGTTTAACCTGCGTCTTATCGGTGAAAATGCCCGATCCAAAATTTTCATCGCAGACCAAGGATAAATTAGTATCATCCGAAGTGCGGCCGGTGGTCGAATCGGTAGCGGGTGAAAAATTGCTGGAATGGTTCGAAGAAAATCCATCCGAAGCCAAAAAAATCGCCGCCAAAGTAGTTGAAGCCGCCTTGGCCCGCGAAGCCGCCCGCAAGGCCCGCGAATTGACGCGGCGCAAGGGTGCGTTGGATATGAACTCCCTGCCCGGCAAATTGGCCGATTGCCAGGAACGCGATCCCGCCTTGTCCGAATTATTTATTGTCGAGGGGGATTCGGCGGGCGGTTCCGCCAAAATGGGGCGTGACCGCGCCTTCCAGGCAATCTTGCCCCTGCGCGGCAAAATTTTGAATGTGGAGCGCGCGCGGTTTGATAAAATGCTCGGCTCGGCCGAAATTGGCACGCTGATCGCCGCACTTGGCACCGGTATTGGTCGCGAAGAATTCAACGCGGGCAAAGCGCGCTATCATAAA
>CANGQU010000176.1 GCA_947456345.1 Alphaproteobacteria bacterium
ATTTGCGCGTGGTGGGTTTGGCCGAAATCGCCCTTAATGTCGCGATTGCGTGTTTAAAACCCGGCGGCTGGTTTGTGTGCAAATTCTGGCAAGGCGGGGCCGAGGGGGAATTACGCGCATTATTGCAAAAACATTTTGCCAAGGTGCAGTATTTTAAACCCGAATCCAGCCGCAAAGATTCCGCCGAGATGTTTTTGGTGGCGAGCGGGGTTCGGAAGTAGCTTTTTGTACTTGTATTGTGTATTGGGCGAATCAACCAAATAATCCTTGACAAATTGGTTCCGTTTGATATAGTTAATCCATGACCAGAAAACATCACCGCACCCACGCCAAGGCCGCCGCGATTTCCCAGAATGCTGCACAGGCAGCCATGTTATGCGCTTTGATACTGGCTGCTCTGGCCTTGTTCATCGCTTAAATTCACCGATTTTGCTTTCTTATCGCACATGAATCCTCTATGGTGCGCTGCAACCTTATTGGTCGCTTTGACGTGGCCAAAAGCAAAAATAGCAAATAAAGGGTTGCTCTATGTCTTTGTTCACAAAATCCCCGATTGCCGAGGCTTTGGCCTTTGACGATGTATTGTTAAAACCGGCGGCATCATCTGTCTTGCCCGGCCAGACCAGCACCAAAACCCGCATCACCCGCAATATCGAAATCGGCATCCCGATCATCGCCGCCGCTATGGATACCGTTACCGATGGTCGTATGGCCATTGCCATGGCCCAGGCGGGCGGTTTGGGCATTATTCACCGCAACATGACCCTGGAACGCCAAGTAGCCGAAGTGCGCCGGGTGAAAAAATTCGAATCCGGCATGGTCATCAACCCCTTAACCATTCACCCCGAACAACCGTTGTTGGACGCGTTAAAATTGATGACCGAGGAAGGCATTTCCGGCATCCCCGTAGTTGAAACCAACACCAATAAATTGGTCGGCATTATCACCAACCGCGATGTACGTTTTGCCACCAACACCTCGCAACCCGTGCGCGAATTGATGACCAAAGATAAATTGGTCACGGTGCGCGAAGGGGTATCGCCCGACGAAGCCAAAAGATTGCTTCACCAGCATCGCATTGAAAAATTGCTGGTGGTGGACGATGCGTATCGCTGCATCGGTTTGATTACGGTCAAGGATATGGAAAAAGCGAATAAATATCCCAACGCCACCAAAGACGATAAAGGGCGGTTGCGCGCCGGATCGGCCGTTGGCACTGGTAAAGACGCACTGGCCCGGGCGGAGGCTTTGATCGACGCGGATTTGGACGTGCTGGTGGTTGATACCGCACACGGTCATTCGCAGGGGGTAATTGAAACCGCCAAGCAGATTAAAAAAATGTCGAATTACACGCAGATCGTCGCGGGCAACGTGGCGACGGCCGAAGCGGCCAAGGCGTTAATCGATATCGGCGTTGATGCCATCAAGGTTGGCATCGGCCCCGGTAGCATTTGCACCACGCGCATGGTAGCAGGGGTGGGCGTACCGCAATTAAGCGCGATTATGGATTGCGCCGAGGCTTGCCGCAAAAATAATGTCGCGCTGATCGCCGATGGCGGCATTCGGTATTCCGGCGATTTGGCCAAGGCGATTGCGGCGGGTGCCGATTGCGTGATGGTGGGGTCATTATTGGCGGGCACCGATGAAAGCCCGGGCGAGGTGTTTTTATACCAAGGCCGGTCGTATAAATCCTATCGCGGCATGGGCAGCTTGGGCGCGATGGCCGATGGCTCGGCCGATCGCTATTTTCAAAAAGAAGTCGACAGCATGAAATTCGTCCCCGAAGGGGTCGAGGGCATGGTGCCGTATAAGGGGCCGGTCAATCAGGTGCTGCATCAGATGGTGGGCGGATTGCGTGCGGCCATGGGCTATACCGGCAAGGCCGATATTGCAGCCATGCAAGGTGGGTGCGAATTTGTGCGCATTACCGGTTCTGGTTTGCGCGAAAGCCATGTCCACGACATCACCATCACCCGCGAAGCGCCGAATTATAAATTGGATAATTAGATAAATGTCATCCTGAGCGCAGGGACGCAGTCCCGTAGTCGAAGGATCTCGTCTTGTCGTACGAGATTCTTCGCTACGCTCAGAATGACAAATAATATCAGGAAGATTAAAAATGCAACTGGGCGCACGGCTATTAGCGGCGGAAGATATTTTGCAACACGCGGAACGCGAGGGACTACCGCTGGACCGCGTGTGCGATACCTATTTTAAATCGCGCCGTTTTATCGGTAGCGGCGATCGGCGTTTTGTGTCGAATTTGGTATTCGCCACCGTGCGGCATCAACAAAAACTGGATTGGTGGATTACCAATTCTGAAAAATTCGCGCTGTCGGTCAATGCGATCAACCGCGTTTTGGCGGCAGCCGTGTTGTTGGAAAAAATCACGCCCGAGGCGATCGCCGCCGATACCGGCCAAAAATACGGCTTGGAAAAACTATCGGCCGAACAAACCGCATGGTTGGAGCGTTTAGTGCGTCTCGATGGCGATATCATCAACCCACGCATGCCCGATCATGTGCGTGCCGAATGCCCCGAGTGGATTTATGCGCAGCTGGTTGCGGAATACGGCGTGGATGCGGCGGCGATTGGCGCGGCCCAACAAACCGAGGCGCCGGTGGATCTGCGCGTCAATACCATTATGACTGAACGTGCTGCTGTACTGGCGGAAATTCAGGCGGCGATTCCTGATGCGGCCGAGACCCCGCATTCGCCCTGGGGTATTCGCTTGCTATCACGTAAAGCCTTTGGGCAACTGCCCTGTCTGTTGGATGGGCGGGCGGAGGTGCAGGACGAAGGCTCGCAATTGCTGGCGCAGTTTTGCGCCGCCACGCCCGGCATGCAAGTGCTGGATTATTGCGCGGGGGCAGGGGGCAAGACGCTGGCTTTGGCCATGCAAATGGCCAACAAGGGGCGGATTGTGGCGGCGGACACGGCGGAATTTCGCCTTAAAAACGCGGCGACGCGTTTGCGCCGCGCGGGCGTGCATAATTACGAATTAAAGTTATTGGACAATGACGGGCGCAAATGGCTGCGGCGGCAAAAATCTCGTTTCGATTTGGTGTTGTGCGATGTGCCGTGTACCGGTACGGGCACGTGGCGGCGCAATCCCGATTTGCGGTATCGCTTTACGCCGGAATCGTTGCCAGAATTATTGACATTACAGCAAAACATTTTGACCGAGGCGGCCAATTTCCTTAAGCCCGAGGGGCGCTTGGTCTATGCCACGTGTTCGTTATTGCGTGATGAGAACGAAGCGCAGATCAAAAAATTCCTGGCGGCCA
>CANGQU010000177.1 GCA_947456345.1 Alphaproteobacteria bacterium
CGCGGCGGGTTTTTGGGTGCGCGGCGTTTGTGCCGTTGCCACCCCTGGGGCGGCCATGGCTATGATCCAGTGCCGGGTGAGCTGATCCAAAAATTATGACCGAGAATATTATTTAAGGACTAGGGGCATGAAAAACGAACAAAAAAATCTGATTTTGGCAATTGCGCTATCGGCTCTTATTTTGGGCGGGTTCGAATTGTTCTTCAAACCCCAAATCACCGCCGATCAACGCGCCTATCTGCAACAGCGCCAAGCGCAAGCCGTAGTAGCAGAAACCAAAATCGAAACCCGCAGTATTTATGCCCGTCCCACGGCCGTGGCAGAAAGCAAGCGCGTGCCCGTGGTCAATGATCGCCTGCGCGGTTCGATCAATTTGACCGGTGGGCAGATCGATGATCTGACGCTGACCACTTATCGCGAAACGGTCGATCCGAATTCCGCACCGATCACCTTATTATCGCCTGCGAATACTAAAGACGGTTATTATGCGGAATTCGGCTGGGTCGGGGGCAAAAATTTGGTTCTACCCGATGACAAAACCCAGTGGCAAGCTGTCGGGCGCGAATTGACCCAATCCGAGCCAATGGTGCTGCGTTACGATAACGGCCAGGGCTTGGCATTCGAAAAAGTATATGAATTATCCGATCACTATGGTTTTACGATCACCCAAACCCTGCGCAATACTAGCAGCCAACCGATCACGGTAACGCCTTATGCGTTGATTGGCCGTTTTCATGAACACCACCAAAAAGATTTTTTCATCCTGCACGAAGGACCGTTAGGCGTGTTTAACGGCGTGCTCGAGGAGCGACGTTATAACGATCTGGTGGAAGAAGGCCCACAGAGCTTTGATTCCAAGGGCGGCTGGATCGGCATTACCGACAAATACTGGTTGGCGGCAATAGCACCCAAGGGCGAGGCCGCGATCAAGGCGCGGATGGCCTATTCCAAACCGCAGCAAAGCGATCGCTATCAGGTCGATTACACCTATCAGCCCATCACCATTCAGCCCGGCGACACGTATAGCGTCAGCAATTATTTTTACGGCGGCGCCAAAGAAGTGAAATTGCTGGACCGGGTAGAAAGCGAATGGGGTATTCCGCGTTTTGATTTGGCGGTGGATTTTGGTTGGTTCTATTTTCTCACCAAGCCGATTTTCAACCTGTTGCATTATTTGTATACGCTGTTGGGCAATTTCGGCGTGGCGATTTTGATGCTAACCGTGATTGTCAAGGCGATCATGTTTCCGCTGGCCAATAAATCTTATCGCACCATGAATAAGATGAAGGATTTGCAGCCGCAATTGCTGGAAATGCGGGAAAAATACGGCAAAGACGTCTTGCGCATGCAAAAGGAAATGGCGGCGTTTTACCAGAAAAACAAATTGAACCCGCTCTCGGGTTGTTTGCCGATTTTCATTCAAATCCCGGTATTCTTTTCACTCTACAAGGTGCTGTTCGTCACCATCGAAATGCGGCATCAGCCGTTTTTCGGCTGGATCGCCGATCTGTCCGCCGCCGATCCGACCAATGTGTTGAATCTATTTGGCCTGTTGCCATGGACATTGCCAGGATTCCTGGCGTTTTTGCATGTGGGTGCTTGGCCGATTATTATGGGCTTTACCATGTGGTTGCAAATGCGCCTGAATCCAGCGCCGACCGATCCGGCGCAAAAAATTGTCTTTGGGTTGTTCCCCTATATCTTCACCTTTTTGTTGGCCAGCTTTCCGGCGGGCTTGGTGATTTACTGGTCTTGGAGCAATTTACTCGGCATCTTGCAGCAATACGCGCTTAAGCGCGAGGGCAAGAAAGCGGCGGCGTAAATGACGGCAGCCGCCCCCGAGCCAAGTTTAAGCGCTGTCTACTACACGCTGGCGGATAAAATTTTTAATGGCGCGCCGCGTTTTATTCGCGGCGCTTCGGCGATGGAGCATTTGCCTGCGCTGGCTATGCCCGAAATCGCTTTTTGCGGGCGATCCAATGTTGGCAAATCCAGCTTGTTGAATTCGCTGGTGCGTTTTAAAAATTTGGCGCGGGTAGCCAAAACCCCCGGCCGCACCCAGGAATTGAATTTATTCAATCTAGGCGACCGTTTGATCTTGGCGGATATGCCGGGTTATGGCTATGCCACAGCACCCGAGCCCGTGCAGTTGAAATGGCAAAAGTTTCTGCCCGAATACTTGGCCGCGCGCGATCAGCTGCGCCGCGTATTTTTGTTGATCGACGCCCGCCACGGCTTGCGCGATACCGACCGCCAGATGCTGGGCCTGCTTTTGGAAATGCAGGTCAGCGCGCAACTGGTATTGACCAAATGCGATTCCGCCAAAGCCCCGCAAGTCGAGGAATTTTTGCACTATGGCCATGAATTGGCCGCAGATTTTCCCAATCTGGTGCCGGTTGTGGTGGCTACCAGCAGCAAAACCGACCAGGGTATCCGCGAATTGCGCGCCTGGGTTGCCGAGGCGATCAGCCATGCCCCAGCATCTGCGGAATAAAATCCAAAATTGGGTTTTTGATCTGGATAACACGATTTATCCGGCGGCATCGGGCATCCAGCACCAGGTGGACGAACGCATGCCGCATTACATTATGCGGCAATTCGGCCTGGATTATGATGCGGCGCGTGAAATCCAAAAAGATTTTTATTATCGCTACGGCACAACATTGTCGGGCTTGGTGCAGGAACATAAAATCGACCCCTGGCATTATTGGGATTATATTTTTGATATCGATTATGCGGCGCTGAAACACGATTTGGCGTTGCGCGAAGTATTGGCGCTATTGCCGGGGCGAAAATTCATTTTCACCAACTCGCCCCATACCCATGCGCAAAAAGTTCTGGCGAATTTGGGTATCGCCGAATTTTTCAGTGGCGTATTCGATTTAACAGCGGCGGAATTGATCTCTAAACCCGATCCAGCGCCCTATGCCAAAATGCTGGCGCAGTTTGCCATCGATCCCAAAACGGCTTTGTTCATGGACGACGTCGCCCGGAATTTAGTGCCCGCGCACAAGCTGGGCATGACTACCGTTTATCTGGAACGGCCCACTCATGCTACCGACGACGCGATCCATGGGGTGGATGCGGAAATTTCCGCCTATGTTGATTACCAAACCGATGATATGTTGGGCTTTCTACAAAATATTTTGGCTTAAAGGAGAATGCGCATGTCCGATTTCGCCGTCCTAGAACGTAAAATCAACCAAGCCTGGGATCAACGTCAGAATTTCCCACC
>CANGQU010000178.1 GCA_947456345.1 Alphaproteobacteria bacterium
ACCGAACCTATGATAGAAAATTCAGCCCCCCCATGGGCACGAGTTGTCAAACTATAAAGGTTATCCTGTTCTGCTACAGCCGCGCGAATAGCTTGTTTATCAGCAATCTTTGCCGCGGTATCTGGTCGGCGGATGCTGACGGCAGCAATACCCCAGCTCAAATCATTTGTTTGGCCCATGTAATCATTAATGTAAGCAGCAAAATGGCTGGCAAAAAAATGGCCAGGCCCAATGTGAACAATACCAATTGTTACTTTTGATGGGTCATAGGCGGGAATCTTAAAGCCTTTTGCTGCTAATTGCGGCAGGCTGCTCAAAGAAATGTCCAAGCGCGAAGTCACAAGCTCCAAAATTCCCTCCAGGAAATTTATTAATTTGATTAACATTTACCATCCTCAAAGGATACAAAACAAGGCAATTATTGCCAAAAATCGAGGTTACAGTGCGCTGCAAAACGGATTTTCTTGTTGCAAAACCACGGCTTGCAATAATATTTCCAAAATGGGTATTTTTTTATGGGATAACTTTGGCGTGCTGGCTAGGATTAAATAATGCTCTTAACCTATACGCGCGATCCGGCGACAAATACTTGGCAAAACAACACGGCTGTGCCGGGCCAGACCATTTCCGATCATGCCTTGTGGCTGGATTTGTGGCAGCCGACGATTGACGAAGACCGCTTTCTGGAATCGATTTTAAAAATCGAAGTCCCCACGCGCGAAGATATGCGCGAGATCGAACCGTCTTCCCGCCTCTATACTGAAAATGGCGTGTGCGTAATGACCACCTCGCTGTTGGTGGGCGTTGATACGCCAACCCCGGGCGTAACACCAATTACCTTTATTTTGGCGCCCAACCGATTTTGTACGATTCGTTATAACGAGCCGTCTTCGATCAATTTGTTCGCCGGGCGGTTATTGCGCCAGCCAAATAATCTGCTGCTGGCCGAGGATTTGTTCCTGACCCTATTGGATGTGGTGGTGGACCGGCTGGCCGATGTGCTGGAAAATCACGGCCACGCGTTGGACACCTTGTGCAACGATGTCTTTGCCGCCAACACCGATCCCACGCAGCGCCAATCCGCCAGTGCCAAGGCACGCGACCTGCAACAAGTCTTGCGTAAATTGGGCAGCATCGGCAACGTCGTGTCCATGGCGCGCGAAAGCTTGGTTTCGATCGGACGCCTGCTTAGCTTTGTTGGACCCGCTGGCGACGCCTGGCTCAAGGCGGAATCCCAGGCGCATATTAAGACCCTGATCCGCGATGTGCGGTTTTTGGGCGAATATGGCGATGCCATTAATACCAAAATCAATTTCTTGCTGGATGCCACTTTGGGCCTGATCGATATTCAACAAACCCAATCGGTCAAAATTTTATCCATCGCTTCGGTGGTATTCTTGCCGCCCACCTTGATCGCCAGCATTTTCGGTATGAATTTCCAGCATATTCCGGGGCTTGACCATCCGCTGGGCTTTGCCATGGCCATGATCGCCATCGTTTTGGCCGGGATAATGCCATACCTGTATTTTTATCGTCAGGGACTATAACGCCGCATTAACCAAGCGTTAAGGATTGGGGGCGCAGGATGGGCTAGATCGCATAGTCCTAATAAATTGTCCTGCTTGATTCTGTCTCTACCCGCCCCCTCCCGCCCCGAGAATGCACATGCCCAACGCCACCCTCGACACTCCAGTTACCACAGCCCAAGCCTATGGCCCGATTTACGATCCTAATTGGATTGAACCAACGGTTACCGAAACCGCCAGCGATAGTGATGCTTCTAACCCCGCCTTGGCCGATGGAATCAATTTGGCGGAATTGCCTGCGGAATTAGCGGATAATCCGGCGCCTGGCGCAGCGGGCAGCGTTGGCACCACCGGTGGCTCCGCTTTTCGCACCTATGATGCGGATAATCTAGGCAAGCTATCCAGCATTGGCGGCGACGGCAATTTAGGCCCAGCGCCCGAGGCAGAATCCGATTTTGGACGCGTGGGCCGATTCGGTGGCCAAGCGAATAACGATATTGTGGCGACCCCGCTGGCCGTCAGTCGCGGCGAGCCATTTTTGCCGACCAACAACCCCATACAAGCCCCCATAATTCCACCAATCGGCGCCGATCCCGCGCCCATCACCCCCGATACGGGCAATAGCGGTAATGGTGGCAATACCCCGCCGATTATTCCAGCCCCCGCCCCGATCTCGGCCGGGCCCAGCCTGGAAAAGTTATTTTCCAACGGCGAGGATGTTTGGAATCTGCAAACCGTCAACGCCAATGTTATTGACCGCAATTTCATTACCCATGCTTTGGGCGGCGACGACCATGTCACCCTGCCCCACACCATCGAACAGGCGAATGCCATCGGTTATGTCCCCAGCAACGGATTTTTTGGCGATGCGGGCAACGACACTATCATCGGCCAAGGATTGCATGATTGGATCGATGGCGGCGAGGGTCTGGGCGATCGGCTATTCGGCGGCGCGGGCAATGATCGCATCACCGATCCCGATGGCGTCGCACTCGCAGATGGCGGCAGTGGCAATGATACTATTGAAATCAATGTCACCGCAGCCTGGCAAGACGGCCGCTTGGGCCCAGCGATTATGGGCGGTGATGGCAATGATAACGTGACGCTGCGTGGATTCTATTCAGCGGTAAAAACCGATTTAGGCGCAGGCAATGACCGTTTTAACGGCGGCGATGGCCGGGATATCGTCAATGGCGGCGATGGCAATGATTGGATTCGCGGCGGCGGCGGATCGGATGTTTTGACAGGTGGTGCCGGTCGCGATGTGTTCGAATGGCGACTGGCGGATTTGCGTGATGGCGCGGTCGACACCTTTACCGATTTTACGCCCGGCCAAGACCGGATCGACATCAAAAACTTGTTATCGGATATCGGCGCATTGGGCAAAGATATCGGGAATTACTTCAAGCTGGACGAGCTCAGTCCCGAGAAAACCGGCGTCTATTTCGATGCCGACGGCCCCAAAGGCAAAGAAGATTGGCAGCTATTGGGCGTAATACAACATTCGGATCAGCCGGGGCTACAATTAACTTTCTCGCAAGTATTTGGCGTTAAAACAGCGGGTGTGATTGATTCGCCCTTCAACGCGATCTCGGTGGCGTTGGAATCCACCGTGCGCATCAAATATGCCGATTTGTTAGCGACACACAATA
>CANGQU010000179.1 GCA_947456345.1 Alphaproteobacteria bacterium
ATTTGGCAATGCGTTTTTTAATGACATCGGGACGGCCGATCAAAATCGGCTTGGCCAAAGCTTCGTCGCAAACCACCTGCACGGCGCGCAGCACGCGGTCATCTTCCCCTTCGGCAAAAACGATGCGCTGCAAATTCGCCTTGGCTTTTTCAAATACCGGCCGCATCACCAAACCAGAGCGGAATACAAATTGCGACAAATCCTGGCGATAGGCTTCGAAATCGGCGATTGGCCGTTTGGCGACGCCGGAATCCATTGCCGCCTTGGCCACCGCTGGGGCGATTTTCAAAATCAAGCGCGGATCGAATTGTTTGGGGATCAAATATTCGCGGCCAAAGCTCATCGGCTTGTCACCATAAGCGCGGGTGGCGACGTCGGATGATTCGACTTGGGCTAATTCGGCAATTGCATTCACCGCCGCCATTTTCATAGCGTCGTTGATGGTGGTAGCACCCACATCCAAAGCGCCCCGAAAAATATAGGGGAAACACAAAGCGTTATTGACTTGGTTCGGATAATCGCTACGCCCGGTGGCCATAATCGCGTCGCTGCGCACGGCCAAAACATCTTCGGGCAGGATTTCCGGTACCGGATTGGCCATCGCCATGATGATCGGATTTTTGGCCATTTTTTTGACCATCGGCCCGGTTAAAACCTTGCCCACCGAGAGCCCCAAGAATATATCCGCGCCGTCAATCGCGTCATTCAGCGTGCGGCACTTGGTATCGCGGGCATAGCGGATTTTGTACTGATCCATCTCCTCGGTCCGCCCGGCATAAACAATCCCGGCAATATCGACGACCATGATGTTTTCTTTTTTCATGCCCAAGCGGCACAGCAAATCCAAACACGACAACGCCGCCGCACCTGCGCCGGAGCAAACCAGTTTTACTTTTTCGATTTTTTTATCGACCAGTTTAAGGGCATTCACAATCGCCGCTGAGACGACAGTAGAGGTGCCGTGCTGATCGTCATGGAATACGGGGATTTGCATCCGCTCGCGCAGCTGGCGTTCGATCTCAAAACATTCGGGTGCCTTGATATCCTCGCGATTGATGCCGCCAAACGTCGGCTCCAACGCCGCAACGATATCGACAAATTGCGCGACGCGGTTTTCCGCAACCTCGAGATCGAACACATCAATCCCGGCGAATTTTTTGAACAACACCGCCTTGCCTTCCATCACCGGTTTGGCGGCTTTGGGGCCAATATTGCCCAAGCCCAAGACGGCGGTACCGTTGGTGATGACGGCGACCAAATTGCCGCGGCCGGTCAATTCGGCGGCCTGTTCGGGATCGCGGGCGATTTCCTCGCATGCCACCGCGACGCCCGGGGTATAGGCCAGGGACAAATCGCGCTGGGTTTCCAGTGGTTTGGTTGCCACCACGCCCAACTTGCCGGGTTTCGGGAAACGATGGTATTCCAGAGCTGATTCGCGGAGGTCTTTGGTCACGGGCGGGCTTTCTGTTTTAAGATATTGATTTTAACCAATTCGCCCCCTGGCCTCAATGCCAAGGCGGTGCGATGCAATAATTATATTTTGGACTGATGCGGGTGTAATTGCCCAATCCCGATAAATTTGCTACCTAGAGCTTGTGCGGTCATGGCGGAATTGGTAGACGCGCAGCGTTGAGGTCGCTGTGGGGAGACCCGTGGAGGTTCGAGTCCTCTTGACCGCACCATTATATTTGGCGCTCGGGATTTAGCCGCCACACCAACCCTAAATCCCTCGCGCTGTAGACTCGAACTGGCGGTGACCACCGCCCGCGCGTCGCGCGTGTTTTATGTAATCTTGTCCTCTTGACCGCACCATTATATTTGGCGCTAGGGATTTAGCCGACTTTTATGTTTTGATGGCTCGCGCTTCTCTGCCGCCAAACCAACCCTTAATCCCTCGCGCTTTAACTCCCTTTACGCTGTATGCTTTCCGTCCTATTTTGCCTGCATGCAATGGACGATTGAATCCAAACCCACCCCCTATTCCACTGCGCTGCTAGCCATGCAGCAACGCGCGGCGGCGATTCGCGCCGGCACGGCCGATGAAATGGTGTGGTTGCTGGAACACCCTGCATGCTTTACGGCGGGTACTAGCGCCAAGGCGGCGGATTTATTTAACCCGCAACAATTTCCGGTTTACGATGCCGGGCGCGGCGGGCAATACACCTATCACGGGCCGGGGCAACGCGTGGCCTATGTGATGCTAGATTTACAAACGCGCCAGATCGATATTCGTAATTATGTGTGCATGTTGGAACGCTGGTTGATTCAAACCCTGGCGGAATTCGGTGTTAGCGGATTCTGCCGCGAGGGACGGATTGGGGTGTGGGTGGATACACCCGGCGGCGAAGCGAAAATAGCCGCGCTGGGCATTCGCGTGTCGCGCGGCGTGGCGTTTCATGGTGTTAGCATTAACGTCAATCCCGATTTGACCCATTTTTCCGGCATAGTGCCCTGTGGCCTGCAAGATTATGGCGTGACTTCCTTGGCCGCTTTGGGGCAAAACGTTTCGCTCGCGGCTGTGGATCAGGCGCTGCAAAAACACTTTGCGGCGATTTTTTAGTTCGGCCGCACCCTATCCGGGTGTATAATCATTTTATCAAACCATTTTTTCAGCCCCAAACGACGAGCCTGACCATGACCTCCATGAGCCCGCCTCTGAAACAACCGATTCTAAAACAAGCGATTTATATCCTGGCCGGTTTGGCCGTCCTGGCCCTGCTCGCCCTTGGCTTGCACCAGTTTATGGATCATCGCTTGCGCCAAACCGTGGCCGAATTCGCCGCGCAGTTACAGCCAAATTTCAAGCTGAGTTATAGCGGCATTGAAACCAGTCCCTTCGCCGGGCAAATCACCTTGACCGATGCGGCTTTGGGTTATGGCGAGCGGACAGTGCTGCGCGCCAAGACCCTGCAAATGCAAAGCGTACAATCGTCCAGCGGTTGGCTGACCAATGCGCAGGTAACGGCAAGCGAACTGCAAATCTCGCCATATCTCAGCGATGTGCCGGTTAACGCTGAAAAAAATGTGGTGGTGACGGGCGATGCGACGTTTTTGTTCGCCTTTGATAACACCACCAATTCCTATAGCTTGACCGATTTAAACTTTGCATCCACAGCACAACACCTCAGTGCTACGGCCAAAACTTTGGCGCTTAACAATTTG
>CANGQU010000180.1 GCA_947456345.1 Alphaproteobacteria bacterium
CGCATATAGCGGCTGGACGTTGCGGATCACGACATCGCCGGTTGTGGCATAACGGACGTGGCCGATGGCGCTATGGCCGGGCAAAGCCTCGATGCTTTTGGTGGTGCCGAAAATATCGCCGACATGGCCCATTTCGCGGTGGGTATGGAATTTGCCTTGATCGCAGCTGACGATACCGGCCGCTTCTTGGCCGCGATGCTGAAGCGCGTGCAGGCCCAAAGCGGTGTGCGCGGCGGCATCGGCATGGTTAAAAATGCCAAAAACTCCGCATTCTTCGCGGAGTTTGTCGTCGTCCCAGGGATTGGTGGTAAAATCTTGCTGCATGAGCGTGGCCCTTACCCTAATGTTAATCGCTTATGGTCCGGGGGGGTCTATCCCCTCGTCTTGATCTGTGGCGTTTGTATCATCTTTCAATGTCTGTTCCAAGCTGTCGGACGCGTCGCCCCTATGCTTTTGCAGCATGTCTGCCAACCAGGTATTGCCTGCCTGTAAGTAGGGCAGGCTTTTGGCATCCCGCAACGGCTCGGGATACTCCTCAGGCTCAGGCATGGCGGCGGCAAAAACAAAGAATACCATCACCACGATCAAAGCGCCGCGCAGAAATCCAAAAACAAAGCCCAGCGAACGGTCGGCCCCGCCAAAGGCGCTGCCTTTGACCCATTTTGCCAGGTAATGCGTAATAAAAGAGACGATAATCAACGTGCCCGCGAACAGGATCGTGCCAGTGAGCATATCGGCCAAAGCAGGGCTTTTGATGAAATCGCGGGTAACGGGTTGCAGAGGGTCAAAACCATAAACCAAGGCGAAGCTGGCAGCAGCCCAGCCCGCCATCGACAATAACTCCTTGACCAGGCCGCGCCAGGCGCCAATCATGCCGGATAAAAAAATGGCGGCGAAAATCAGCCCATCGACATATGTAAAATGCATCATGTTATCCGGCGGCCTTGGTCGTTACTGCGCGTTTGGGCCGGTCTTGGCCCAGGCCAAGTTTGTGCAATAATTCACTGACATTTTCAATCGGATTTGTGCGTATGCCCAGGGCCGGATAATTACGGCCTGGCAATGGTTTGGGCAGCATGGCGGATTTAAAACCTAATTTGCTGGCCTCGCGCAGGCGTTGATCGATTTGCGTGACGCTGCGAATTTCGGCCGACAGGCCGATTTCGCCAAACAAAACGGTTTCCGCATCGATGGCAACGCCGGTCAAAGCCGATGTCAACGCCGCCGCCACCGCCAAATCAGCGGCGGGTTCGGAAATACGGATGCCGCCCGCGATATTCAAATAAATATCATAGCCCGATAACGGAATCCCACAGCGCGATTCCAACACGGCCGCGATCATCGACAGGCGGCCACTATCCCAACCGATCACGGTGCGGCGGGGAGTGCCGAAATTGGTCGGATTGACCAGCGCCTGGATTTCCACCAACACGGGCCGCGTGCCCTCCATGCCCGCAAACACCGCGCTGCCGGAAACATCGCCGCGCCGTTCGGATAAAAATAACGCCGATGGATTGGGTACCTCGGCCAAGCCTTGTTCGGTCATTTGAAACACGCCGATTTCATCCGTCGCGCCAAAACGATTTTTCACCGTGCGCAGGATCCGGAAATGATGGCCGCGCTCGCCTTCGAAATATAATACTGTGTCCACCATGTGTTCCAACACGCGGGGACCGGCGATGGTGCCTTCTTTGGTGACGTGGCCGACCAGGAATAAAACAAAGCCGCGCGCTTTGGCTACCCGGATCAATTCATGGGCGGCGGCGCGCACCTGGGACACCGTGCCGGGCGATGATTCAATCGCCTCGAGGTATAATGTCTGCACCGAATCAACCACCACCACGCGCGGACCATCGGCGCGGTCAATGCTGGCGATAATTTCGGCGACATTGGTGGCGGCGGCCAATTGCACCGGCGCGTTTTGCACGCCTAGACGGCGCGCGCGCAGGCGAATTTGTTCCATCGATTCTTCGCCCGAGATATAGGCGGTAGTGGTGAATTGCGCCAATCGCGCCATAATTTGTAATAGCAGCGTGGATTTGCCGATACCGGGATCGCCACCGATCAAAATTACTGACCCTGGTACCAGCCCGCCGCCGCACACGCGGTCAAATTCGTGCAAACCGGATTGAGCGCGGGCGTATTCTTTGTCTTCGCCTAACAACGTGGCGAATTCAATCGCTTTGCCGCCTTTTAATTTGCGGGACAAGGGACTGGTTTTGGCGGGTGCGGATTCCTCGACCAAGCTGTTCCACGCGCCACACCCCTCGCACTTGCCCATCCATTTCGGGAAAGAGCTGCCGCAGGATTGACAAACAAAACTGGATTTATCGCGGGCCATCTAATTTTCTAATCAAAAATTTTACTTGTGTGGGCAAAGCACGTAGACTGTTTAAAAATCTGGTTTCCTCGTCAATATCGCTGTGATTTAAACTTAGAATAGTATCGCTGGTGTCATTACTATTCTCTAATTGTAAAATATAAGAACCATCATTTTGCTCTATAGGAATATGGGCAAGATTATTTCTAAACCTATAATTTAGTTCGTCATAATATTTTATGGGGTCAATTATTTCTCTGATTTGATCTACGATTTCTCTTTTACCACTGTTGAATTTTTTAAGAGAAATTAAAATACATCTTATTATATTTATTTTTTTAGATATTGGTATTTTCTTTTTTTGTAAGCTTGAGTAGCTCCTGTATTTTTTTGCATCTTTGCTTAAAAGATTTTGATTTAAATGTTCATTGGTATTTAAAATTACCTCTAACGAGTCATGAATAGATCGTTCTGCATGTGCGGAATAAATAAAAAAATATCCGATGCTCAGCACCAGTTTTTGCGCATCGCTTAAATTCGCTTGTCCTGCGGGAATGTTTGCTGTTGCCATTAAGTTGCTAACCCACCTCAACCGCCATTTGAATCAGGCCTTCGGCGCGACCATGCCCACTTATACCCTCCCCTTGAGGGAGGGTCAAACGACTAAGCGTTAGCGTGGTCGTTTGGGGAGGGGAAGATTAAGCGTTATTGTCAACCCCCCCACCAAAACCGCTTTGCGGTTTTGACTCCCCCGCAAGGGGGGAGTTGGCTTATGGTTATGCCACCTTGACCGCCATCTGGATCGGCCCTTCGGCGCGGCCATGGATGAA
>CANGQU010000181.1 GCA_947456345.1 Alphaproteobacteria bacterium
AACGCCGCGCACCCAAAAACCCGCCGCGCCAAACGCCATGTTGCCCGATCGCTTGGGCCATGTATTCGGAACAGCTGGGTTGATAGCGGCACACCGGCCCCAGCCAGGGGGAGAGCAACAATTGATACAGCCGGATCGGCCAGATAAAAATCCTACGCAGCATTGCGCAGCCTTTGTAAGCGGCGGAGCGCGTGAAGTAAATCGTTTTCTAATTCGGTAAAGGGCACGGCGTTGGTGCGCGGGGTTGCTACCAGCACATAATGCGCATCGGGCAGGGCTTGGTGGCACAAGACGTTGCGGATCGCCGCGCGCAGACGGCGTTTGGCGCGGTTGCGCGCAACCGCATTGCCGACTTGTTTGCGGCTGGCGACGACGCCATACCGCGCGCCCCCAGGCGCGGGCAGGACGAACAAGCCGAGCGCGGGGGCAAAAAATTTGCGCCCGCGTTGATACACCGCGTTGAAATCGCCCGGCGCGGGTAAAACTGTCCAGGCAATCATCGGTTCTGCGTTTACGGTCATACGCCCCTTACTGCATTAAAAAACCCATCCGCCGCCAGGGCGAATGGGTTTTGCAATTCTGCCACAGGCTGTGACCCTAGGCGCTCATGACCTTGCGGCCCTTTTTGCGGCGACCGGATAATACTTTGCGTCCGCCAACCGTGCTCATGCGCTTGCGAAAACCATGACGGCGCTTGCGCACCAACTTGCTGGGTTGATAGGTTCTTTTTGGCATTGTCTTAAACTCCCAAACCTCGCACGGGTCATGTGCCGTTATGGCGCTGCCCGCGATTGTGATTGTTATGCCGGGCTTTTCACCAGCAATACTATAACCGGCACCGTTATCTGCGGCGCCAACCGAAGAGGCGTTTTAGGGGTTTTGCCCGGGTTTGTCAACCCACCCGCAACCCATGACGCGGGTAATTTTGCAGCCAAACCCCGGTTTTAATGGATTATCGGCTTAACCTGGCGCAAAATGGCGGAATGTTGCGCTTTTACAAATTTTTCGACAGCCTGTCCTTGCGGGTTTTGGTGCTGACAGTGGCGTTTGTCATCGTCTCGGAGGTGATTATCCTAATCCCCTCCACCGCCCGCTCTTATGCCGTTATTTTACAGCAAAAGCTGGATCAAGCCTATTTGGCCAGCCTAAGCCTTGGCCAAAGCGGCGAAGATTACGCCTTAATGGAGCGTTTGGGCCTGATGTACCTGCGCACCGAGGAAAGTGGTCAAAATTTACAGCGTGGGCAAAAACCGCCTGCAATCAACGTCGATATTACCATGCCGGAATACGATTTATGGGCCGGGATTAAAATCGTTATGGGCACCTTGATAACTCCGCAGAGCCGGATTTTATCCATCAGCGGCATTCCCAGTATGAATGCCAACGCACAAATCGGCATCATCATGGACGATGCCAGTATTCAGCAATCTTTGGCCGAGTTTACCAATCGCAATATCCAGCTTTCGGTCAGCGTGGCGATTATCACCGCGATCTTGGTGTTCGCCGCGCTGCAATTTTACATGGTCACTCCCTTACAGCGCCTGAGCGCGTCGATGACCGCCTTTCGCCAAGACCCGGAAAACCCCGGCACATCGATTGCGCCCAGCAAGCGGCGCGATGAAATCGGCACGGCGTGGCGCGAATTGCTGTTGATGCAAAACGGGCTGCGCCTGGCTTTGCGGCAGCAGGCGCGCCTCGCGGCACTGGGGGCGGCGGTGACGAAAATCAACCATGATTTGCGCAACATCTTATCAACTGCGCAGCTGGTGTCCGACCGGCTGGCGAATATCGACGATCCGAATGTACAGAAATTGGCACCCCGATTACTGACCGCCATCGACCGGGCCAATCATTTGTGTGCGACCACTTTGGATTACGCTAAAGAAGGTTTTAGCCCCGTCGAACGCCAGAATTTTTCGCTGTTGCCACTCGCCGCCGATGTCAGCCAGAATCTGCAATTATCATTTCCATCTATACGCTTTGACTTGGCGGTGCCGGCCAATTTGCAATTGTTGGCAGACCGCGAGCAGTTTTACCGTATCTTTATGAATCTCTTGCGCAACGCTGCCGAAGCGGGGGCAGTCCACATTACGCTAACCGCACAGCGTTTCGAGCAGGGCGTCAAAATCCGCATCGCCGATGACGGCCCCGGCATCAAACCGGTGGCGCGCGAGCGGTTGTTCCAGCCATTCATCGGCTCGGCCCGCAAGGGGGGAACGGGACTGGGTCTAACCATCGCCCGCGATTTGGTTCGCGCCCATGACGGCGACATTGCGTTGGTGGAAACATCCGACAAGGGCACGATTTTCGAACTCACCCTGCCCGATCCGCAAACCCCCGAAAACGCTTAATCCAACTGTAACCAAAGGCCCTTGAGATACGCGCTATGCGGCAAATGCGGATGGGTGGGATGATCCATCCCGGCGGCAACATTGCGCAATATCCGCCCCGTGCGCCCGGCGCGATGCAAACCGCCCGCAATGGCAGTCGAAAATTCATCCAGCGGCATGTGATACGAGCACGAGGCGATGAATAGAAACCCACCCGGCGCAATCAAGCCCGCGCTTAGCTGCGCCAATTTTTGATAGGCTTTTTTGGCGACCGGCAAATCTTTGGCCGCTTTGGCAAAAGCAGGCGGATCGGCGATGACGATATCGAATTTTTCACCCGCTGCGGATAATTGCGGCAAATATTCAAAAATCTCGGCGGTGACGAATGCGCATTTTTTATCCATTTTTTGCGCCACAGCCGTTTCTTTGGCCAAGGCCAACGCAGGGGCGGAGCGGTCAACCAGGGTCACCTGTTGCGCGCCCGCATGCGCCGCCAACAACCCAAAGCCGCCAAGATAAGTATATAAATCCAACACCCGCGCACCACGCGCAAAACTGGCCACCAACGCGCGATTATCGCGCTGATCGAAAAACCAGCCGGTTTTTTGTCCATCCCATAATTCGACCGTGTAATCCAAGCCGTTTTCACGCACTTGGATCGGGCCGGATGGGGTGGCGCCGCGATATAAAATTTTCTCGGGCTGAAGTTTTTCCAAACTGCGCGCTACGCCTTCGTTACGCAAAATGACGTTTTTCGCAGCACACAGATCGATCAGGA
>CANGQU010000182.1 GCA_947456345.1 Alphaproteobacteria bacterium
AAACGGCCAACAACCTGATCGGCTACATTATCGATCAGGCGCCGGGGCCGATCATGCTAGTGCAGCCCACCGTGCAAATGGCCGAGGATTTCTCGAAACAGCGCATCGCGCCGATGATCGAGGAATCGCCGAGGCTGCGCGGCAAAGTCAGCGACCCGCGCAAACGCGATTCGGGCAACACGATTTTGACCAAGGAATTTGCCGGCGGTTTTCTGGTAATGACCGGGGCCAATTCGGCCGTGGCCTTGCGCTCGAAACCGATCCGGTATTTATTGCTGGACGAAGTGGATGCCTATCCCGCCGATGTCGATGGCGAGGGTGATCCGATTCGCCTAGCTGAAAAACGCACTACCACTTTTGCGCGGCGCAAGATTTTTATATGCTCGACGCCGAAAATCGCGGGCAGCAGCCGCATCGAACGCGAATTTGAGGCGTCCGATCAGCGGTATTGTTTTGTGCCGTGCCCGTATTGCCATGAGATGCAACGCCTGGTTTGGGAGCGTGTGCGCTGGCCGGATAACCAGCCGGACAAAGCGGCTTATTGCTGCGTGGCTTGCGAAAAACTGATTGGCGAGGAGTATAAAACCGCGATGCTGGCCGCCCATGAATGGCGCGCGCAGAATCCCGGATCGCCGATTCGCGGCTATCATTTATCCAGCTTGTATTCGCCGGTGGGCTGGTATGGCTGGGCCAAGGCGGCGGCGGAATTTATCGACGCCAAAAAAGACCAATCGCTGTTGAAAATTTTTATCAACACGGTGTTGGGCGAAGTGTGGGAAAATCGCGGCGATGCCCCCGATTGGGAGCGGCTGTATTCAAGGCGTGGCACGGTCGAAATCGGCCAGCCGCCCGCCGATTGCGTGGTCATCACCACCGGCGTCGATGTGCAAAAAGACCGCATCGAATTGGAACATGTTGGCTGGGGTGCCGACCGGCAAAGCTGGTCGCTGGATTATGTGGTGCTTGAGGGTGACACCTCCCGACCCGAAGTATGGCAACGTCTGTCGCGCGAATTACAGCGCGAATTTATAACCGAGCAAGGCGAGATTTTGACCATCCGCCGACTGGCCATCGATTCGGGTTATGCCACTCAAGAAGTGTATTCCTGGGCGCGGCACCAATCGCCGGATTTGGTGATGGTGGTTAAAGGGCATACTGGGCAAATTGCAGTGGGCGCACCGTCGGTGGTGGATGTCACCCTGTCGGGACGAAAATTAAAATCGGGATTGAAAATCTGGCCGGTGGCGGTCGGGATGCTGAAATCAGAATTGTATGGGATGTTGCGGCTAGCGGTAGATGACCAAGGCAAGCCGCCTGCCGGATATTGCCATTTCCCGAATTACGGGCCGGAGTATTTTCAGCAATTGACCGCCGAAAGCCTGGTCCCGCGCACGCGCGGCGGGGTCAGTTTCATGGTCTGGGAAAAAGCCGCCGGTGCCAGAAACGAGGCGCTGGATTGCCGCATCTACGCCCGCGCCGCCGCCATGGCAGTCGGGTTGGATCGCCGGCCTGATCGCTTTACACGCAAAGCACAGGATGCGGTGGTGGAATCACCGCCGCAGCCAGCGGCAAAACCGATTTTTCAACCGATGCGGCGTCAACCGAATTTTGTTTTAGGATGGAAAAAATAACCCATGCAAATTGATACCATCGAACCCGCCGAATTGACCGTTGGCGATACGTGGTCATGGCGGCGCGATACGTGGGTCAATGATTATCCCGCCAATGCGGGTTGGGTGTTGACGTATCGATTGATCGGCAAGAATGGAGCAATCACCATCACCGCCACGGCCGATGGCGCGTCGTTTTTGATCAATGTGGCTGCGGCAACCACGGCGGCTTATGTGGCAGGAACCTATGCCTGGGCTGCATCGGTTACCAAGGCGAGTGAAAAATACACACTTGATAACGGCACCATTGTTTTAAAACCAAATTTGACGGCCATCGGCACAACCGATTTGCGCGGGTTTGCCGAAAAAGCCTTGGAATCGATCGAGGCGGTTTTATCGAACCGAGCGACGGTCGATCAGCAGAGTTTTGAAATCGCGGGGCGTAAATTGTCGCGTACGCCGATTACGGATTTGCTGAAACTGCGCGATACGTTCCGCCGCGAGGTGAAAAACCTTAAAGACGCCGAAGCCATCGCCAAAGGCTTGGGCACAAAACGCACCATTCTGGCGCGGTTTACAAAGGTCTGATCATGGGATTAATGGATATTTTCCGCCGTCGCGATAATAAACCGGCGGGGGCGGTGCATTACCGTCAATTCCAGGCGGCCGTGGCGAATAGGTTGGTTTCAGATTGGTTGACCACATCCAATCACATCAATCGCGATTTGCGCGGTGATTTACGTTCCATTTGCGCCCGCTCGCGCGAATTGGTTAAAAACAACGATTACGCCCGCAAATTCATCAACCTGTGCGTATCAAACGTGATTGGCCCGAAGGGTATGCGCCTGCGCATGAAAGTGCGCCAGCCCAACGGCACGATCGATAAAGCCGACAGCGATTATATTCAAAACGCCTTTAATACCTGGGCCAAAAAACAATTTTGCACGGTCGATGGCCGCTTGTCGCTGACCGAGGTGGCGCAAGTCGCGCTGAAATCCGCGATCCGCGATGGCGAATGGGTGGTGCGTAAAGTTCGTTCCAAAGAATTCCGTTTCGGTTTTGCGCTGCAAGTTATCGACGCGCAGTTGCTGGATACGACTTATAACCAAAACGACCGCAACACCGGCAACCGCATCGAGATGGGGGTCGAGTTAAATCGCTGGATGCGTCCGGTGGCGTATCATGTCGCCGCGCGCAGCTATGACGAGGCGCAAACCTTTGATCGTAACGCGCGTACGCGTTTGCCGGCAGCCGAGATTAACCACGGATTTATCAGCGATTATCCGGCCCAGGTGCGCGGCGTGCCATGGATGCATTCGGCGATGCTGCGGCTGCACATGCTAGGCGCATACGAGGAAGCGGAATTAATCGCCGCGCGGTTGGGTGCGTCGAAAATGGGCTTTATTACCTCGGACACGCCCGACGATTTTCAAGGGGATGGCAAGGATGCCCAAGGTCGCCCGATTAT
>CANGQU010000183.1 GCA_947456345.1 Alphaproteobacteria bacterium
CAGGAAGGGCAAAGACATAGGCAAGCGTAAAGGGTAAAGGGTAAAGGGTAAAGAAAAATTCTATTCCCTATAACTTATGCCCTATCCCCTTACTTATACGGATCTGGCTGGCTCAGGAAATCGCGGACATAGGTGGCGATGCCATCCTCGAGCGAAGTAAAGGGTTTTTCATACCGCGCCTTGCGCAGGCGCTCCATCTTAGCCTCGGTAAAATACTGGTATTTGGCGCGGATGTTTTCCGGGGTATCAACAAAGTTGATTTTGGGCGGTTGGCCCAACGCTTTGAAGACGCCATTGGCCAAATCCAAGAAGCTACGCGCTTGGCCGGTGCCCAGGTTGAACACGCCGTTGACTTTGTGATTATCATAAAGCCACAGCATCACATCCACGCAATCGCCGACCCAGATGAAATCGCGCAATTGCCCGCCATCCTGATATTTCGGATTGTGCGATTTGAATAACGTCGCCGTTTCGCCGCGCATGGCTTTTTCAAATACTTGCGACACGACGCTACGCTGGCCGCCTTTGTGGTATTCGTTCGGGCCATAGACGTTGAAAAATTTAAGACCTACCCATTGCGGCGGGCGTACCCGGCCGGTGCGCACCACCCGCGATACCCAGCGGTCAAAAGCATGTTTCGACCAGCCATAGGCGTTAAGCGGACGATAGGTCTCGAGGCGGTCGGCAGAAAAATCGTCATCGAAGCCCTGCGCGCCATCGCCATAGGTCGCGGCCGAAGACGCGTAAATAAAGCGCGTGCCGTGGCGGCAGCACCAACGCCATAATTTTACCGGTAACTGAAAATTGCTGGAGACGATCAAATCGGCATCGGTTTCGGTCGTGCTGGATACGCCACCCAGATGATAGATGGTACTGATTTCGCTGGCATGATCGTCCAGAAATTCCATCAACTCGCTGGCGGGGACGAATTCGGCCAGCTCGCGCTTGGCGATATTGCGCCATTTTTCATCGCGGCCCAAAGTATCGCAAATGATAATGTCGTTATGGCCGCGTTTTTCCAGGCCCGCCACCAAATTCGAGCCGATAAAACCGGCGCCGCCCGTTACGATAATCATGATAGGTTCCTTTGCGCTGCTAGTAATCCATTGACTTTAATTTGTCACAAACCTAGGTAAGATGCAGTAAAATACAGCGCACAGGTGACCCATGCAAGATTGGAAGTTATTGTTGGATGATTTGGCAAAAATGGCCCAATCCGCCTTTGGCTTAGCAGCGGATTTCAAAGCCGATGGGCGTGAGAAATTCAAGCTTGGCATGGAAAAATTCCTGCGCGATATGGACCTGGTCACCCGCCAGGAATTCAAAGCGGTACAGGCGATGGCCGAAAAGGCGCGGAGCGAGCAGCTGGCGCTAAGCAAGCGCCTCGCCGCGCTGGAGGGCAAGCAAGCCAAGCCCACCAAGGCCAAGGCCAAAACAAAATCCAAACCCGCCAAGCGGCGCTAGTTTTTTACGGACCTATTTTTCCACCGTGCGATTTGCGCCGCAATCCCCATAAATAATTCTTCGCCCCTGGATCGCGGCTTGCACACAAGTCAACCACATGCCAAGCTAATAGTAGGTAAGCTTTACCTACCCTACAACTGGTTGGGGCTTTGCTTAAAACAGAGTCAGGGTGTATGCCCTAAGCCAGCGGGATAATTTGCCTTTCACCTTATTTTTTGGGGAGTTGCAAACTATGGCCGCAATCGACACCGACTCAGTTTCCACCGACAATCCGCTTGATATGGTCGAAGAATTCGTTGCTTCGAACCAATGGCATTTCAACCGCTTCGATCCTGATGAAATGGTCGTCGAGGCGCAAGGGCAATGGTGTGCTTACCGGCTCTATTTTTTGTGGCGCGAAGATTTGAACGCGCTTTATTTTTCGGCGCAATTCGATTTGACCGTTCCCCCGGACAAGCGCTTGGCTGCTTATGAATTGCTGGCGCGGGTGAATGAAAAATTATGGATGGGGCATTTTGAAATGTCGCATGACGATTTTTCGCTCTCATTCCGCCAAACCTGTTTGCTGCGGGGTCAAACGGATGCATCGGCCGAGCCGATCGAAGATTTGGTGGACATCACCCTATCTGAGTGCGACCGGTTTTATCCCGCGTTCCTGTATATGTTGCAACAAGGGCAAGCGGCGGAGCAGGCGCTTTCGCTGTCTTTGGTGGACGTGGCTGGCGCGGCTTGATACACTGCGGGCATGAATGACGCACGCAAGCGGGTTTGGCTGCTGGGTTGCGGCCGGATGGGCCGCGTCTTGTTGCGCGGCTGGCAGCGCGGCGGTATCATCGCCGACTATACCGTGATCGATCCCAAGGCGGCCAGTTTGGCCAATGAATTCGCTGGCGCCAAGTTTACCGCCGCTGTGCCGGATGGGCATGCCGATATTTTGGTAATCGCCCTAAAGCCGCAAAAAATTCCCACGATTTTGCCCGCTTATCACCGTCATCTGGCGGCGGACAGCGCGGTATTGTCAGTGGCAGCGGGATATGGCTGCGCCGCTATCAGCGCCGATTTGCAGTTGAATGATAGCGCGCGCGTCGCCCGGGCGATGCCCAATCTGCCTGCGGCGCTTGGCCAGGGTATTAGTGGGTTTTACGCCCCGCCCGCGCTGCCCCGCCGTGCCGATTGTCTGGAATTATTGGCCGTGTTGGGGCCGATTCTCGAGCTGGTCCAAGAAGACGCGCTGCATGCGGTTACGGCCTTATCCGGTTCTGGCCCGGCCTATGTTTTTTACCTACTCGAAGCGATGGTCATGGCCGCCCAAGCGGTGGGCCTAAGCGCCGATGAGGGCAAAGTTTTGGCGCGGCAAACGATTATTGGCGCGGCGGCAATGTTGGCGGAAAGTCCCGACGATGCGGCAGCTTTACGCGCTCAAGTCACCAGCCCCGGCGGAACCACGGCGGCCGCGATGGCAGTGTTGACCGAGCAAAACCGCTTTGCCGAGATTTTGCGTACGGCGATCACCCAAGCCCAATTGCGCAGCCGGGAGTTGGCCGATGGGTAAAGCGAACATAAATTTTTGCCATTTATTGTATTTTGGCTA
>CANGQU010000184.1 GCA_947456345.1 Alphaproteobacteria bacterium
CGGCACGAAATTTTATCCCGGCAAAAACGTCGGCATGGGCCGCGATCATACTTTGTTCGCGACCACGGATGGCCGGGTGGAATTCAAACGCAAAGCCGGCGACAAAACTTTTGTCAACGTCGTCGTTGCTGGCAACGCTTAGTTCTAACGCGAACGGTTTTCTGTCAAAGGCCGCCGCTGGCGGCCTTTGTTATTTGAGTTGGCGGTTATGAAATTCCTCGACGAAGCGAAAATTTTTGTCCAATCGGGCAATGGCGGCAACGGCTCGGGCTCGTTCCGGCGGGAAAAATTCATCCCCGAAGGCGGCCCCGATGGCGGTAATGGCGGCCGGGGCGGCAGCATTATCATCGAAGCGGTCGAGAATTTGAACACCCTGATCGATTTCCGCTATCAACAGCATTTCCGCGCCCCCGCAGGCGAAAATGGCCGCGGCCGCAATCAATTCGGCGCCTCCGGCCAGGACATCATAATCCGCGTGCCCGTCGGCACGGAAATTTTGGACGAAAACCAGGATCAGTTGCTGGCCGATTTGACCACCGCCGGGCAGCGCATCGTGTTGTGCAAGGGCGGCGATGGCGGATTCGGCAACACGCATTATAAATCATCGACCAACCGCGCCCCCACCCGCGCCGATGCCGGTTGGCCGGGCGAAGAACGCTGGGTCTGGCTGCGGCTGAAATTGATCGCCGATGCCGGAATCATTGGCCAGCCCAATGCCGGTAAATCGACATTTTTAGCCAGCTGCTCGGCCGCCAAGCCAAAAATCGCCGATTACCCGTTTACCACTCTGCACCCGCAATTGGGCGTGGTCAAAATCGACGAACACAGTTTTGTCCTGGCCGATATTCCGGGTTTGATCGAGGGGGCGGCGGATGGCCGCGGCCTGGGTACTAAATTCTTAGCGCATATCGAACGCTGTAATGTGTTGCTGCATTTGATCGACGCCACGGCCGAGGATGTGGTCACCCCCTATCATGTCGTGCGCCAGGAATTGGCGGGGTATGACGGCGCGCTGATCGATAAAATCGAAATCATTGCGCTGAATAAATGCGACGCCCTGCCGCCCGAGGAGATCGCAGCCAAACAAGCCGCTTTGGCCGAAGCGACGGGACAGAAAATCCACGCCATCTCTGCCGCCGCCCAGCAAAATATCTCCCCTGTGCTGCGGCAATTATGGCAACAAATCGAGGCCGCAAGAGTCGAATTAAATTCGCAAGTTACTCCAGAGGATGCTTAAATTTTGTGTCGCTCTAAATTAACTGTCATCCCCGAAAATGCGTTAGCATTTGTCGGGGATCCATGTAGAAATTAAAAATGGATCCCCGCCGGAGTTTATCCTCGCGAAGGCGGGGGCGGGGATGACAAGGAAAAAGAAAGCGAATCGTAATTGAGCCATGACTATGCTTAGAACCCCGATTTTGCTTTTAGGTGGATCGTTCAATCCAGCACATGCCGGGCATTTGCGCCTATCGCAATACGTGCTGCAGGCTTTGGGGATTGACCAAATCTGGTGGCTGGTAGCGGCGCAAAATCCGCTTAAGCCCAAAACGGGCATGGCGCCCTATGCCGCCCGTTTGGCGCGCGCGCAGCAAATCGCAGCAACCGATGCGCGCATCACCGTCAGCGATTTTGAAGCGCGCCACAACACGCTATATACCATCGACACCATTCGCGCCTTGCAGCGCGCGCAAGCCCAGGACAGATTCATCTGGCTTATGGGCGCGGATAATTGGGCCGGTTTTCATGAATGGAAAGATTGGCAGGAATTGGCGCAGATAATCCCGCTGGTGATCATCGCCCGCGACCCGCCCGGCAGCGCAGCCGCCCATGCCACCATCGCCGCGCAAACTTTGGCGGCAGCCGAGCATCGCGGCCCCGCCGTTGGTTTTGCTGCGCTGCAACCGCCTTCTTGGGTATGGCTGGGGGGGTTTAACGATCCGCATTCCGCCAGCGCGATTCGTGCGCAAATACCACAAAATTGGTGGGAATGAGCCGCGATTTTCGCATTTATGTTTTACATTCTTTTAATATTTTGTCTTATAATGAAAGCATATACCGGAAAGGAGCTCCCGTATCTTGACCCTAACAAACACTGCTGCCTCCGTCCTCGATCAAATCGAACGGTGCCTGGATGAAACCAAAGCCCAGGATGTTGTGGTTATCGATCTGTCCGGTCAATCTTCTGTCGCTGATTATATGGTTATCGCCTCTGGCCAATCGCAACGCCAGCTGGGCGCTATGGCCGCGCGCATCAGCCAGTCGGTCGACCATCCCGTCGGCATCGAAGGCATTCCAGATTGCGATTGGGTTTGCGTCGATACGGGCGATGTGATCGTGCATTTGTTCAAACCCGAAGCGCGCGGATTTTACAACATCGAAAAAATGTGGGGCGCGCATTTGCCCCAAAGCGAGCCGGTGTTTGTTTAAAGTACTAAGTACTAAGTGCCAAGTGCAAACTACTTAGTACTTGGAACTCGGTACTCGGTACTTTCTTATGAAAATCACCATTATCTCGATTGGCAAGACCAAGGCCGATGCGGCTGGCGATTTGATCGCCGAGTATCAAAAGCGGCTGCGCGGCCAGTTGCATTTGCTGGAGCTGCCCGCCAGTAAAGACAGCCATGTGTACACAAGAAAAGCGCGCGAAGCCTCAAGCATCCTTGCCGCCATCCCCAAGGCTGCCGCCGTATTGGTGTTGGACGAGGGCGGTAAAAATCCCACCAGCATCCAATTAGCGGATAAAATCCGCGCCTGGCAGAATGGGGGATTTTCCGAATTATGCGCCATTATTGGCGGCGCTGACGGTTTGGATAAAACCGTTTTGGCGCGAGCGGATTACATTTGTGCCTTTGGCGCCATGACCTGGCCGCACCGCCTGGTACGGGTCATGATTTCTGAGCAATTATATCGCGCGTTTTCCATCCTGGCGGGGCATCCCTATCATCGGGAGTAGGTTGCTGGTTATTGGTAAATAACCACTAACTAATAACTAGGAACTAGTAACTGCC